>CAZBRY010000369.1:0-1511 GCA_964494285.1 uncultured Lachnospiraceae bacterium | reverse complement strand
TAACTCAACGGGAAATTGCGGAAACAGCCCTGATTGAATTTTTACAAAAATACGAGGTGGATTTCGGGGAAGCAAATCTCCTCGATGAAAATGACGATACCGTTCGGATTATGAGTATCCATAAGAGTAAGGGACTGGAATTTCCGATCTGCTTTGTGGCGGGCATGAGCAAGCGCATCAATTATCAGGACGCGCGTGCCGGCGTCGTGCTCGACGTCGATTATGGAATTGGTATCGATTGGATCGATACGAAGCTTCGTACAAAGCGCCCGACGCTCCTAAAGAAAGCAGCCGCGCAGAAGCTCGTGCAGGAAAGCCTTGCGGAGGAGATGCGGATTTTTTATGTGGCACTGACGCGAGCCGAGGAAAAAATTATTATGACGGGAGTTGTGAAGGATCCGGATAGAAAGCTTGCGGAGGAACCAATTTTAAGCCAGGCGACCTCCTTCCTTGATTTTGTTGTTTATGCGAGGCAGCAGGCAGACGGGCTCACTTCTGTCAAGACTGAATGCGGCGGCACAATGGAGCTGATCGGTCGGGAAGTTGAGGAGGTTGTATCAAAGGAGAAGGCATGGGAAGAGCTGATGGGATTTCTGCGTGCCGGGGCGACAGAGCAGACCCCATTTCAAAAAGAGCTATGCGAACGGCTCCGGTTTACCTATCCGTATGCGGAGCAAGCAGATTCCTTTGCGAAGGTGTCTGTTTCCGAATTAAAGAAACGCAGCATGATCCTGCGGGCTTCAGAGGATCAGGAGCTCCCGGAGCAGGAAAAGCTGCTGTACGAGGAACCGCCTGTGGTGCCCTATATCCCGAAATTTATTCAGATGGACGTTTCTTTTGAAGTGCCGCCGACCATGCACGGCACGGCATTTCATAGGATGCTGGAGCTGTGGGATTATGAGAGCCCTGTGGATGAAAAGAGCGTCAAGGAATATTTTGCCAAGGTACTGGAAAACAAACGCATGGAGGCAGAGCTGTATGAGGCGGTCAGAACGGAGGAAGTCACAGCCTTTTTCAAGACGGATTTGGCAGATCGGATGGGGCGTGCCGCTTTGGGCGGAGTACTATACAGGGAACAACCCTTCGTAATCGGGCTGGAAGAGAGCCTGATCAGACCGATCGCGGATCGCGGAGAGACCGTGTTAGAAGGGACGGCGGCCCGCGCGGAAGAAGAGACGGCAAATGAGGTGAAAGAAGAAACGCTTGTACTTGTGCAGGGGATTATCGATGCGTATTTCATCGAAGACGGCGCTCTTGTCATTGTGGACTACAAAACCGACAAGCTCAAATCGCCCGATGCGCTGCAGGATCGCTACAGCGCACAGCTCAATTACTACGCGTATGCACTTGCAAAGCTGACCGGGCTTCCGATAAAGGAAAAGGTAATTTATTCTTCTTATTTAAATCGGGTGATTGAGGTATAACGGCAATTATTCAAGCGCCATATTTTTCACGCGCTGCAGCTGCGCCTGTACGGTCGGCACAAGCAGGAGGAGGACAGTAATGGCACC
>CAZBRY010000368.1:0-1512 GCA_964494285.1 uncultured Lachnospiraceae bacterium | reverse complement strand
CAGGCCTTCCGATCTCAGTTAGAGAAAAATGGATTGAAGGGGCAGGATGGTTTGTTTCAAAGGGTGACCGGACGCTTATCGGAATTATGCTACCGGGAGGAAATTGAAGCGGCGCTGCGGACGAAGCGGCTTGCGGGCATTTCCCTGCTCGGTATTCAGGACTTTTCGGGACAGGGCACAGCGCTCGTCGGGATGATGGATGCTTTTGGAGAACCAAAGAGCTTTTCCGATCCTGCTGCTTTCAAGAAATTTTTTAATTGCGTTGTGCCGTTATTAAAAATAGAAAAACGTGTCTTTTTGCAGGGGGAAGAAATCAAAGCGCAGCTTGCGGTTGCCAACTATGGAAAAGGTGATCTGGAAAAGGATATTGAAATTGTGGTGACGGACGGTGAAAACAGACTGTTTGGTGAAGTGATAACGGGCAGCAGGATCGCGCAGGGCTGTGTGGAGGATCTCAAACTGATCCGCTTTTGCTGTGATAGCAGAAAGGACTGCTCTCAAAAGCTGAATGTCCGTATCCGCATTTTAGAAACGGAATACCAAAATGATTATGAGCTGTGGGTGTTTCCAAAGACCGGGAATGATTTGCCGGACAATCCGGCTATTGTCACACGGCTGGATGAGGCGGTGCGTGAGCGCCTGAAAAATGGAGAGAGGCTTCTTTTCCTTCCTGAAACGTCGCAGGAGAGCATTCCCGAAAGTGTCAGAGGTTCTTTTATGAGCGATTTTTGGTGCTGGGTCATGTTTCGAAAGTGGGATCAGCATGGAACGCTGGGGATGCTGATCGATACGGCGCATCCGATTTTTGAAAAAATGTCCGTGGAGGCCCACACAAACTACCAATGGTGGAATCTGCTCAAAAACAGCCGCGCTATGATTATTGACGGGATGGAGTTTTCTCCTGTGATCAGGATGGTCGACAATGTCAACCGGAACCACAGCATGAGCCTTTTGCATGAGGTAAGCTGTGAAAACGGAAGCCTGCTGATTTGCAGTTTGAATATTGCGGGTTCCATCCGACAGCCGGAGACCGGGTGGTTTCTTCACCGTATGCTGGAATATGTGAGGTCGGATAGAAAAGCGGAGGCGGCGAAGATGTCGTTTGACGTGCTGCAAAGGTACTTTCCCCTGCATGAGGAACTTAAGCTGAAAGCTGCCACTCCTATAGCAAGTATCCATGAGGATAAAATGCACGCGCCACTGGATGATGATAAAGACTATTGGGACACGGAAGGAAGCAGTCCATCAGAGGAAAAGTATTACGGCGTTTTATTCGATGAGGAACGACAGGTGGATATGGTGTGCCTTAACCTCGTAATAGACGGCATTTATGACGGAAAAGCCGGGCATGATCTGCCGGATGCGATCACGGTGCGGTATCTGGATAAAGATGAATGGAAGCAGGTCGGGACGCTGTATCAGAGCTTCATCACAAAGGGCTGGGAAAACAGGATTTATTTTAAACCGGTGCGGACAAAAGGAATCAAAGTATCCCTGCAGCAGGAACAGAAA
>CAZBRY010000367.1:0-1541 GCA_964494285.1 uncultured Lachnospiraceae bacterium | reverse complement strand
TTAATTTCTTTTTCATATTTTTCCCTCCTGGATTTCTTTCCTTTTTACTGACTTTCAATTCCTTCAGTTACTTTGTAATTGTATACACATTATAACAAGGTTTTCTATATGATTGTTAAGAATTTCGCTTATTAAATGCGCATTTTCGATCATGCTTTTTGTTGTGCAACCGGTTATTCCCATCCTTTATGCGCAGAAATTCGAAATTCCTGCGTTTTCTTCTCATAATTCCGAAAATGTGTCTTCCAATGGTACGGGGAACTGCCTACAACCCGGTTAAAATTCCTATTCAGCGTTGAAACGGTCTGGAAGCCCGTCTTTTCTGCAACGGTCTCCATCGAATAATTTGTTTTATTTAACAGCTCGCATGCCTTCTGCACTCGTACCAGGTTGATATACTCGATCGGACTCATGTTCATGCTCTGCCCGAACAGCCTTCTGAAATGTGTTTCACTCATATGGCAGGCATCCGCTAAGTCCTTTACCTGCAGCTCTGTGGCATAATTTTTATTGACGTAGACAATTGCACTGCGAATCTGCTTAGAAACACCGCTGCTTTCCTCGTTCTGCTTAGCAAAATCCCGGTTTGCCTGTGCGGTGAGCATCAGCAAGGAAAAGACAAGTCCTTGTGCCGCTTCAAGGTAATACGGCTGCTTTTCCGTCTCCGCCTGGATCAGCGCCTTGACGACTCCTGTAAGAGGGCTGTTTTCCCCTTCGGCAATCAGAAGCGGACGGGCATTGATCCGCGTTTTTATTTTTTCTGCCTGCATCGGATTGCGTTCGGTAAACTCGCTCAAAAAATGATCGACATCCACGAATAAATATTCCCAGAAGCAGACCGAATCCCGTTTGCTGTACGTCACATGCGGAATGCTGTTCGGAATAATCGAAACCTCACCGCCTGTATAATTTTTATGTAAAAGCTCCTCCTCCATGACGTCATAGGCCAACTCGCCTCTTCCATAATGACAATAGCCGATTTCGAGTATATTGTGGAAATGCAGCAAATCGATTCCTTCTCCATACCGCCTTTTCCAGCCGTCCCCAAGCAGAGCCAGCGCCGGTTCGTTCTGCGGCATATCATAATAGCGGTATTCGATGTTGATCTTTTCCTTTTTCGCCATTAAATTTCCTTTCCCGTGCGGATTGCAGAGCTTATATCTGCTCATCACGCATGAAGTGGATAATCACGTATGACTTCGAACGCCGGAAGCGCATTTCCTTCATAATCAAACAGTGCCTGATTTGCCCATTCGTTACCGCCGGGTCCTAACTCCTTCGTATAAGCAAGTGCGGCCTCATTTGCCCACCCGCTGCCCGGTACCGGAATCCACGCCGGCTCCCAGTAGTAATAACCCCTGCCGCGCTGTTTGGGCACCGACATGATCAGTTCCGTGAGTGTCCGCATAAACCGGCACTGCCCGTCCTTGGTCATCGGAAATTCCAAATGCTCCACAAGAGTGGGTTTTGTCGCCATTCCTTTACGGTCTTCAAACGACAGCTTTTCATACTTCGCATAATCCTCCATCGTAAAGCCCATC
>CAZBRY010000366.1:0-1554 GCA_964494285.1 uncultured Lachnospiraceae bacterium | reverse complement strand
TCTGTTAGGATTACAAGCTTCGCAAGATTTTTCGGCGAAAAGCGAATGTCCTGGGGATCCATCTCCCTTTCCTTCAAGAGACGAAGCGTTTCGACCATCAGCCAGTTGCTGACCTTTTTGGGACTGCCGCACAGAGCCGCTGCTGCTTCAAAAATATCCGCCATATGCTTGCTGCCCGTGATAATATCAACATCGTAAACGGGGATATCATATTCCTCCTGATAGCGGATGCGCTTTTCATCTCGCAGCTCCGGCTGCCGGCTCTTGACTTCTTCCATCCATTCGTCGGAAATGACGACCGGAGGCAGGTCTGGTTCAGGGAAGTAGCGGTAATCCTGTGCGTCCTCCTTGGAGCGCATCGCATAGGAAAATTCTTTATTGTCATCCCAGCGTCTTGTCTCCTGAATGACCCGTCTTCCCTCTTCGATCAATTCGATCTGCCGTTCCCGCTCCCCTTCGATGGCTCTCGCAATCGCCTTGAAGGAGTTTAGGTTTTTCATTTCTGTCCTCGTGCCGAAATCGGGAGAACCTGTCTTGCGAACAGAGATGTTTACGTCCGCCCTCATGGAACCCTCCTGCAGCTTGCAATCCGAAGCACCCAAATACTGGATAATCAGGCGCAGTTTTTCCAAATAGGCAATGACCTCCTGTGCGCTTCTCATATCCGGCTCTGACACGATTTCAATCAGCGGTACACCTGAACGGTTGTAATCGACAAGAGAGCAGTCCTCCCATTCATCATGTATGAGCTTTCCCGCATCCTCCTCCATATGAATTTCGTGAATACGAACAACCTTTTTTCCCGCTTCTGTCTCAATCTCTACGCCGCCGTCGCGGCAAATCGGCAGATAGAGCTGGGTAATCTGATAATTTTGGGGATTGTCAGGGTAAAAATAGTTTTTCCTATCAAATTTACAATATTGCGTAATTTTGCATCCGGTTGCAAGGCCAACCGCCATCGCATATTCTACGACCTGTTTATTCAATACCGGAAGCGAACCGGGCATTCCGGTACAGACCGGACAAGTATGCGTGTTCGGTTCTCCGCCAAACTCCGTGGAGCAGCCGCAGAAGATTTTTGTTTTCGTCGCAAGCTCCACATGCACTTCCAGACCAATGACTGTTTCATATTGTCCGCTCATTTAAATTGCCTCCTTTTCTTCCCGGATGCTCTGTTCATAAGTATAGGCTGCACGAATAATTTTTGTTTCCTGAAAGCAGTTTCCGATCAGTTGCATTCCGATCGGCAACCCCGCCTGACCCATTCCGCATGGCAGGCAAATGGCAGGCAGACCCGCCAGATTGACGGCCACTGTGTAAATGTCGCCAAGATACATCTTAATCGGATCACTTAAGGATTCTCCAAGTTTTGGCGCTGTCGTCGGTGCGACCGGACCTAAAATAATATCGTAGTTTGAAAATGCCTGATCGAACGCTTTCTTGATCATAGCCTTTGTACGGAGCGCTTTTAAATAATAGGCATCATAATAGCCGGAGCTCAGCACAAAGGAACCGAGCATAATTCTACGCTTCACCTCCGCTCCAAAGCCTTCG
>CAZBRY010000365.1:0-1578 GCA_964494285.1 uncultured Lachnospiraceae bacterium | reverse complement strand
TGACTGCACGAAGGCCGAGAAGGAGCTTGGCTGGAAGCGAAAGGTCGATTTCAAAGGACTAGTGGCAATGATGGTAGACAGTGACATGAAGGCGATTGCCGGAATGAGCGCTGCTGAATTCAAGAATAGAGACCAAAAATAAAAACCAAGAATAGAAACCATAAATAGAAATGATTAGATTATAAATAGGAAATGGAAGTAGTGAGATGGATAAAGGTGCAAAAATATATGTTGCGGGGCACAGGGGGCTTGTGGGCTCTGCGATTGTCAGAAATCTGCAGTCCAAGGGATATACGAATATCATAGGAAGGACGCACCGGGAGCTGGATTTGCTCAATCAGGCTGCCGTGCGGGAGTTCTTTGAAAAGGAACGGCCGGATTATGTCGTGCTGGCTGCCGCGAAGGTCGGCGGCATCCATGCGAATAACACGGCTCCGGCGGATTTTGCCTATGAGAATATGCAGATCCAGTGCAATGTTATCAAAAGTGCGCATGACTGTGATGTGAAAAAGCTGCTGTTTTTAGGCAGCACCTGTATTTATCCGCGTCTGGCTCCGCAGCCGATTCCGGAGGAGGCACTTTTGACGGGACCGCTCGAGGAGACGAATGAGGCCTACGCAATTGCAAAGATTTCCGGTCTGGAACTGTGTAAATTTTTTAAGCGCCAGTACGGAGACGATTTTATCAGTTGTATGCCGACGAATCTGTATGGTCCTTATGATAATTATGATTTGGAAAATTCCCATGTCATGCCTGCTATGATCCGCAAATTTCATGAGGCGAAGGTGAATCGGGCCAAATCGGTTGAACTTTGGGGAACCGGAAGTCCGCTGCGTGAATTCCTTTACGTCGATGATATGGCGGATGCCTGTACATTTCTGCTGGAAAATTACAGCGGCGAGCAGCATGTAAATATCGGAACAGGAAAGGAAGTGACGATCAGGGAGCTTGCGGAAACGGTAAAGCGGATCGTCGGTTTTACGGGCGAGATCGTCTGGAACAGCAACATGCCGGACGGAACTCCGCGCAAACTCACAAGTGTCGATAAACTCCATGCACTTGGTTGGACCCATAGAATTGATTTGGAGGAAGGAGTAAAGCTCGCCTATGACTGGTTTGTCGAGAATATTGATCAGGCGAAGCTGTAAGTTGCAACGTGAGTGTGCATGACCCTTTTGCAGCCTGTGCTCAGTGCTGGAGGGTGTGATTACTTTTCATGGAATGAATAATGGTGGTGAGAGCGGAGGTTTGTACTTCGGAAAGACCCGATAAATCTACAATGCGTGCGTTTTCTATACCAAGCAGATAATCGGTACTTACCTTAAAAAGGCGCGCAAGGTGGATTAAAATATCATAGGAAGGCATCCGCTGACTGTTTTCATAAGCGCTGATGACTGATTTGGAAACACTTAATTTCCGCGCCAGTTGATTTTGGGTCAGGTTGTTATGTATCCGGAGTATTTTCAGCCTTTGTCCAAGAGTTTCCATAAATAAAATGTCCCCCATATTTATGATGAGATCATTGTACACTGATTTGAGTTCTCAAATGATAGATAAAGTATTCAATGAGTGTACTTT
>CAZBRY010000364.1:0-1595 GCA_964494285.1 uncultured Lachnospiraceae bacterium | reverse complement strand
ATTTTAAATGTAGAGCACTTAACACATGGCTTTGGTGACAGAGCCATTTTCCATGATGTGTCGTTCCGCCTGCTGAAGGGCGAGCATATTGGACTTGTCGGCGCAAATGGAGAGGGCAAATCCACTTTTATGAATATCATCACCGGAAAGCTGATACCGGATGAGGGCAAGGTCGAATGGGCAAAAAATGTCCGCGTCGGCTATCTTGACCAGCATACGGCACTGCAAAAAGGCATGAGTGTAAAGGATGTGCTGTCCTCCGCCTTTGATTTTCTGTTTGGAATGGAAGCGCAGATGAACGAGCTTTGCGACAAGATGGGCGAAGCGTCCGAAACCGAGCTGGAAATTTATATGGAGGAGCTTGGTACGATTCAGGATTTGCTGACCGTTCATGACTTTTATCTGATCGATTCCAAGGTGGAGGAGGTCGCACGGGCACTGGGTCTTTTGGATCTGGGACTTACTACGGATGTGACGGATTTAAGCGGTGGACAGCGTGCAAAAGTGCTGCTCGGAAAGCTTCTTCTGGAAAAACCGGATATCCTTCTTTTGGATGAGCCGACAAACTATCTGGATGCGGAGCATATCGAATGGCTGAAACGGTATCTAAACGAGTACGAGAACGCGTTTATCTTGATTTCCCATGATATTCCGTTTTTAAACAGCGTCATCAATCTGATTTACCATATGGACAATCAGGAATTGAACCGCTACGTCGGCGATTATGACAAATTTGAAGATGTCTATGCCATGAAGCAGTCTCAGCTTGAAGCCGCTTACAACAGGCAGCAGAAGGAAATCTCCGATTTGAAGGATTTTGTCGCAAGAAACAAGGCACGCGTCGCAACGCGCAATATGGCGATGTCGAGGCAAAAAAAACTGGATAAAATGGATGTCATTTCCCTTGCGGCCGAACGTCCGAAGCCGGAGTTTCATTTTAAGGAAGCGCGCACACCCGGCAGAACTATTTTTACGACCGCTAAGCTGGTCATCGGCTATGACGAACCGCTCTCCTCTCCGCTGAATCTTGAAATGGAACGCGGCGAAAAAATAGTCCTGACCGGTGCAAACGGCATTGGAAAAACGACGCTTCTAAAGAGCATCCTCGGATTGATTCCGCCGCTGTCTGGCAGCGTCGAACAGGGCGACTATTTGAGCATCGGCTATTTTGAACAGGAAATGCAGCGGGATATTGCGACGACCTGTCTGGAAGAAATCTGGAAGGAATTCCCCGCCTACACGCAGTACGAGGTACGCTCTGCGCTCGCAAAATGCGGCCTGACCACGAAACACATCGAAAGCAAGGTGAAGGTCTTAAGTGGCGGCGAACAGGCAAAGGTCCGCCTCTGCAAGCTTCTGAACCGGGAAACAAACATCCTGCTTCTGGACGAGCCGACCAACCATCTGGATGTTGATGCAAAAGCAGAATTAAAACGCGCACTTACCGCATACAAGGGCAGTATCCTCATGGTCTGCCACGAGCCCGATTTTTATAACGACCTGGCGACCACCGTCTGGGATTGTACCAAATGGACAACGCCAGCCTTGAAAGGTAAATATTTTTCGCACAAAATGTAATGATATAAAGCCAATCT
>CAZBRY010000363.1:0-1671 GCA_964494285.1 uncultured Lachnospiraceae bacterium | reverse complement strand
AGAAACTGATTAGAGCGGCGATAGAAGCCAGAAGGCAGGCCTATGTGCCATACTCTAACTATCGCGTCGGCGCTGCGCTGCTTACAAAGGACGGAGAAATTATCAAAGGCTGTAATATAGAAAATGCTTCTTATGGCGCGACAAACTGTGCGGAGAGAACCGCATTTTTTAAAGCAGTCAGCGAAGGTAAGAAAGATTTTGCCGCAATCGCGATTGTCGGGGGAGAAGAAGAGACAGATGAAACTTCAGGTTTTGCTTATCCATGCGGTATTTGTCGACAGGTGATGCGAGAGTTTTGTGACCCGGATTCTTTTCGGGTGCTTGTTGCAAAGTCGGAGACCGATTTTGAGGAAGCTGTGCTGGCACAGCTTTTGCCCATGAGCTTCGGCCCACAGCATCTACAAGTTAAATGATGATGATCCGAAGCCGGATAGGAACATACGAAGGGAGAGTACGATGAATACAAGGTTTTATAATGCAAGAATATTGACTATGGAAGAAAAAAAAGAGATATTTACAGGGGAGCTATGGGTTGAAGGATCTAAAATTACTTATGTGGGTTCGGCCAAAACCGAGGAAGAGCTTGCCGGCTGTCCGGTGAAATGGGACAGGCAAATGGATGCAAAAGGCAATGTGTTAATGCCGGGCTTCAAAAATGCACACACACATTCCGGTATGACAGCAATGCGCTCTTATGCGGATGATCTGCCGCTGCAGGCATGGCTTGAACAGAAAATATTTCCTATGGAAGCAAAGATGACAGGTGAAGAGGTTGCACTTCTGACAAAGCTTGCAATACTGGAATATTTAACGAGCGGCGTCACCTCGATTTTTGATATGTATCTGACGCCGGAGACAATCGCGGCGGCCTGTGAAGAGACGGGGATGAGAGTCGTGCAGGTGAGTGGGATTAATAAATTTGGTCCGACGCCGGAGGTTCTTGAAGAGCGGTATTTAAAGTTGAACGGACGACATCCTCTTTCAAGCTTTATGCTTGGTCTGCATGCGGAATATACATGTACAAAGGAACTGCTCGAACAAATCGCGGCACTTGCACATAAATATCAGGCACCAATTTATACGCATAATTCCGAAACTGAGAAGGAAGTTGCCGAATGTGTGGAACGATATGGTATGACGCCGACGGTATTTCTCGATTCCCTCGGCATGTTTGATTACGGCGGAGGCGGCTATCACTGCGTGCATGTAACGGATGAGGATATTGCTGTTTTTAAAAAACATGATTTATCTGTCGTGACAAACCCAGGATCGAATACGAAGCTTGCAAGCGGTATCGCGCCAATACAGAAATTTTTAGATGAGGGTATCAATGTTGCGATTGGAACGGATGGACCGTCCAGCAATAACTGTTTGGACATGTTTCGGGAAATGTTCCTTGTAACCGGTCTTGCGAAGCTTACCAGTCAGGACGCTTCCGCAGTGGATGCGATGAAAGTTCTTAAAATGGCGACGGTTGGAGGAGCGAAAGCGATGGGACTCATGGACTGTGATGTACTCGCTTCCGGCAAGGAGGCAGATCTCATCATAATTGATCTGCATCAGCCCAATATGCAGCCGCTCAATAATATTGCCAAAAATATTGTGTACAGCGGCAGTAAGCAGAACGTCAAGCTGACGATGATTCACGGAAAAGTTCTTTATGAGGACGGA
>CAZBRY010000362.1:1000-1679 GCA_964494285.1 uncultured Lachnospiraceae bacterium | reverse complement strand
ATGGAGTGACGATTGCAAAGGAAATTGAGTTAGAGGATACTTTCGAAAATATGGGTGCTCAGCTTGTAAAAGAAGTTGCGACTAAGACAAACGATGTGGCCGGAGACGGTACGACGACAGCGACTGTTCTTGCACAGGCAATGATTAATGAAGGAATGAAGAACCTCGCAGCAGGCGCCAATCCAATTATCCTGAGAAAGGGCATGAAGAAAGCGACAGATGTAGCTGTAGAAGCGATTGCAAAGATGTCCAGTAAGGTAGACGGTAAGAACCACATTGCAAGGGTTGCGGCTATTTCCGCAGGCGATGATGAGGTCGGCAATTTGGTGGCTGACGCTATGGAAAAGGTATCTAAGGACGGCGTGATCACAATCGAAGAGAGCAAGACGATGCAGACCGAGTTGGATTTAGTAGAAGGTATGCAGTTTGACAGAGGTTATATTTCTGCTTATATGGCAACAGATATGGATAAGATGGAAGCAAATCTGGATAACCCCTATATTCTGATTACAGATAAGAAGATTTCTAATATTCAGGAGATTCTTCCATTGCTTGAGCAGATCGTACAGTCCGGTTCTAAGCTGTTGATCATCGCTGAGGACATTGAAGGCGAAGCCCTGACGACATTAATTGTCAATAAACTGCGCGGCACATTCTCCGTAGTCGGTGTAAAGGCTCC
>CAZBRY010000362.1:0-990 GCA_964494285.1 uncultured Lachnospiraceae bacterium | reverse complement strand
AGAAAAGCAATGCTGGAAGATATCGCGATTTTGACAGGTGGTCAGGTTATTTCCGACGAGCTTGGTCTTGATTTAAAAGAGACAACGATGGAACAGCTTGGTCGTGCAAAGTCTGTCAAGGTACAGAAGGAGAATACGATCATCGTTGACGGCGAAGGAGAGAAGAGCGCTATTCAGGCAAGAGTTGCTCAGATCAAAAATCAGATTGAGGAGACGACTTCTGATTTTGATAAGGAAAAATTGCAGGAAAGACTTGCAAAGCTGGCGGGCGGCGTAGCTGTAATTCGTGTAGGCGCTGCTACCGAGACCGAAATGAAAGAAGCAAAGCTTCGCATGGAGGATGCACTTGCAGCGACGAGGGCAGCCGTAGAAGAAGGAATTATCGCAGGCGGCGGCTCTGCTTACATCCATGCTTCTAAGGAAGTGAAGAAGCTTACCGAGACGCTTCATGGTGATGAGAAGACCGGTGTCAATATTGTTCTGAAGGCATTGGAAGCACCGTTGTACCACATCGTTGCAAATGCGGGACTTGAAGGCGCAGTCATTATCAATAAGGTATATGAGTCCAAGGCCGGCATCGGATTTGATGCGCTGAAGGAAGAATATGTGGATATGGTGAAGGAAGGCATTCTTGATCCGGTTAAGGTGACAAGGTGTGCTCTGCAGAACGCGACAAGCGTTGCGTCCACCCTCCTTACGACAGAAACCGTCGTTGCCAATATCAAAGAGGATGTTCCGGCAATGCCGGCAGGCGCAGGCGGAATGGGCATGATGTAAGCCTCGGGTCTGATGTCATAGGCAGGAATACAATAAAATAATTTAGATGATAGAAAACAGGGCGGTGGAATGTGAAAGTTTCGCTGTCCTGTTTGATTGTAGTAAAATATTGCAAAAATCTAAAAATGCTGATACACTGTTATTTGGAATTTTACATCATTTGAATATTATTTACAGATAGAGAAAGAGGTCGAATATGTATCAATATTTTGC
>CAZBRY010000361.1:0-1691 GCA_964494285.1 uncultured Lachnospiraceae bacterium | reverse complement strand
CCGGAATCAGCAGATGTGCCTTTGCCATAAATTCGGGATCAAGACCAATATAACACTCCGCATGATACATTGTCTTCCACCGTGTCTCATAAACCGCATCCATTACTACTTTATCAAGCTTAGCAGCATCAACGCCCGGCTCACCCTTAATGCGGCGTGCGGCTGCGTAACGTCCTGTTACAGCACCGTCATTAAACAATAACACCTTTGCGTCCTTGTCAAGGCCAAATGTATCCGCATCCTTGATCGGCATGTCGGTAATGATTGTTCCCGGTGAATTTTTAGCTAATTCATAGGCTTCTCTTAAGGTGTTTACCTTTATTACATTGTTCCCATAGAAAGGTGCCTCAATGATGGAACGGGTCTTATGAAATCCGACTTTTCCTGCACCAATCTCTGATATGGGGTAGTACGCTTTTGTTGACATAACTATATCCTCCTTGAAGTTTTCATTTCCTTCTATTAACAATCTTTTGCTATTATCTCAAACGTAATATTAAAAGTCAAGTTGTAAACAAGATTCTTAATTGAATTTTAATTGAATTAGCATTTTTTTACAATTCTCTTGTTCGGCTTTCTAACCAAGTTTTTTCACTTGCTTTCAGGTGGGGGCAAAGCAATTCATATATGTTTCTGTGGTAGGAATTTAGCCATGTCCGCTCCTCTTCGTTCAGGTATGCCGGCAGAATCGCTTCTGATTCAAATGGAACAAGCGTCAACATTTCAAACCCTAAAAAGGTTCCCCACTCTGTCCTTTCCTTCTCCATACAGAGCAGCTCGTTTTCAAGCCGGATTCCATGGCTTCCCTCTATATAGATCCCCGGCTCATCGCTTGTTATCATGCCGGGCTTTAATGCCGGCTGCGGACGCTTCTTATTAATTTTATATCGGAATGCCTGAGGCCCCTCATGCACATTTAAAAAGCTGCCGATGCCGTGCCCCGTTCCGTGACGATAATCAATTCCAAGCCTCCAGATCGGTTCACGGGCAAGAATATCAAGATTTTCGCCGCCGCAGCCTTCTAAAAATTTCGTATGGGCAAGCCGGAGCAGCCCTTTTAGTACTGCGGTGTAATGCTCCTTCTCCTCTCTGGTCAACTCCCCAAGTGCAATCGTTCGCGTAATATCGGTCGTTGCACCCAAATACTGTCCGCCAGAGTCCACAAGAAGCAGACCCTTCGGCTTTAATACGGCGCTTCCCTTGGACTTTGCGGTATAATGTACGATCGCCGCATGTTCCCCATAAGCACAGATCGTTTCAAATGACGGCTCCTGAAAGCCTTTTATCCGGCTTCTAATCGCATCAATGCGCTGAGCCGCCTCGTGTTCCGTAACTGCCTCTATCTCAACAATCTCTTTGATTTCCATTATAAAACGGATGACGGCAAGCGCATCCTGCACGTGATATTCCCTTGCCAGAGAAATCTCTGTCTCGTTTTTCACAGCCTTTTCAATCAGCTCATCATTCCATTTTTCAAGCATCGTATTGCCGGCTCGGAGGCTTTCATAAAGTCCGGCATTGATACATTCCGGATCGTAAAGAATCCTCTGTCCCGATATTTCCTTTGTAAATCGATCGATCCTCTCACAAGAATCAATTTCCACATCGTCTTTTTTCAGTTTCTTTTCCAGTTCATCCGAATAACAGCCCTCGTTTAAAAATAAAACTGTGCGTTTTGCGGAAATGTAAGC
>CAZBRY010000360.1:0-1708 GCA_964494285.1 uncultured Lachnospiraceae bacterium | reverse complement strand
ATCGGCGTCAAGGCCGTTCTCTACGGTCTTCTCATAAGCCAGATGCTTTCCGCCCTGCTACATCTGCTCTCCCTAAACAAGACCGGATATCCCTTATTTGTCTCTCCATATAATTTCAAGTTGAAAAAACACTTTTAATCATGTATGATAGGCTATGTGACCTAAGAATGAAACATGAGAAAAAGAGGATTAAAAATGGGATTTGAATTTGTAAAAAAGCTCCCGACCCCGGAGCAAATTCGGGAAGAACTGCCATTATCAAGGGAGTTGATTCGGTTAAAAAAAGAACGGGACAAGCAGGTTGCCGATGTTATTATGGGAAATGAGGATCGTTTTCTTGTAATTATCGGCCCATGCTCTGCAGATAACGAGGACTCCGTTTGTGATTATATTTCCCGGCTTATCAAGGTACAGGATGATACAAAAGACCGTCTTTTGATCGTCCCGAGAATTTATACGAACAAACCGCGCACGACCGGTTCCGGATACAAGGGAATCGTCCATCAGCCCGATCCGGAAAAAAAGCCGGATTTTCTTCAAGGACTTCTTGCCATGCGCAAAATGCACATTCGCGCCATGAAGGAAAGCGGATTGACCGCCGCGGATGAGATGCTTTACCCTGACAACTGGGGCTACGTCTCCGATATATTATCTTATGTCGCCATTGGTGCCCGATCCGTCGAGGATCAGCAGCACCGCATCACCGTCAGCGGTTTTGATGTGGCGAGTGGCATGAAAAACCCGACGAGCGGCGATTTTTCAGTAATGCTGAATTCGGTCGTTGCGGCACAGAACCCACACAGCTTCATCTATCGCGGTTGGGAGGTAAATACCTCCGGCAATCCGCTCGCACACACAATTTTACGCGGTGCGGTTGATAAACACGGCTCCAGCATCCCTAATTACCACTATGAGGACTTGAATCGCCTGCTTTCCATGTATGGGGAACGAGATCTGCAGTATCCGGCAACAATTATCGATGCCAACCACTCCAATTCCAATAAGGAATACGATGAGCAGATTCGCATCGTCAAGGAGGTTTTGCATAGCCGCCGCTTAAGTCCCGATATACGTCGGCTCGTCAAGGGCGTCATGATTGAGAGCTATATCGAGCCGGGCTGCCAGAAAATTGAAGATCGTATTTATGGAAAATCCATTACTGACCCATGCCTTGGCTGGGAAAGCTCCAAGAAGCTGCTTTATGAAATTGCGGAGCTGGCGTAAGGCAACGTTTGTTTCATAAAAATACCACTCTCATTTATGAAGGGTGGTCTTTTTATTGTGAAACTCCTTATCGGCGCGGGTGCGCCCTTGTATATACCTCACGAATCCTGTTATGGTTCATCGTCGCATAAATCTGCGTCGTTGATATATCGGAATGCCCAAGCATTTCCTGTACAGAACGCAAGTCCGCTCCATTCTCAACGAGATGCGCCGCAAATGAATGGCGCAACGTATGCGGCGTAATATCGGCCATAATACCTGCCTTTTTCGCATAATACTTGATCAGCTTCCAAAAGCCCTGACGGCTCATCTTCTGACCCGAACAATTCACAAACAGAACGGTAGATTCCGAATCCTCAATCATAACCGCTCTGGAAGATTTCAGATAACGAATCAATGCATGTCGCGCTTCATTACCAAACGGAATGACGCGCTCCTTATTTGCATCCCTGCACACAATATAATTCATCTGCATATTTACATC
>CAZBRY010000359.1:0-1722 GCA_964494285.1 uncultured Lachnospiraceae bacterium | reverse complement strand
TTCTTTTGGCATCCGGCCAGCAGGACGGCACATAATAAAATAGAAACATATTTTTTCATATCTAAATTATAAACCAATCTCATATAATAATCATCCTTTATTTTGTGCTATCTTTAAGCCGATTCCTGTTTTGTATAGTTACTCCCTAATATTTTATTTACAAAATCGACGTTTAACTATATACTTAGAAAAGATGCATCAGAAAAAGGCAGGCAGCGTACCAAAATGGGAATCATTGAAGCAAAAAAGCTTGTATTTGAATATATTCGCCGTGATAAGGACGGCGCCGTTGAGGGAATTACCCGCGCGGTCGATGAAGTGGATCTCAACATCGAGCGTGGTGATTTTATTGCTATTTTGGGGCACAACGGATCCGGCAAATCGACGCTTGCTAAGCATATGAATGCGATCCTTTATCCGACGGAGGGATCACTTTTTGTGGACGGAAAGGATACGTCAGATCTGGAAAATATGTGGGATATTCGTCAGACGACGGGGATGGTATTCCAAAATCCTGATAATCAGATCATCGGGACCGTAGTTGAGGAGGACGTCGGCTTTGGACCAGAAAACATGGGGGTACCGACGGACGAGATCTGGGCGCGCGTTGAGGAAAGTCTCAAAGCCGTCAATATGTATCAATATCGGAAGCATTCCCCCAATAAGCTGTCCGGTGGGCAGAAGCAGCGCGTTGCGATCGCAGGTGTGGTGGCGATGCATCCTAAGTGTATTGTGCTCGATGAGCCTACGGCGATGCTCGATCCGGCAGGACGCAAGGAGGTCATACGGGCCGTTCGCGCGCTGAATGATGTGGAAAAGATCACGGTGATCCTGATCACGCATTATATGGAAGAAGTGATTTATGCAAATAAAGTATTTGTGATGGATGAAGGAAAAATTGTCATGCGCGGAACGCCGCGTGAGATTTTCTCTAAAGTAGATGAATTAAAGCAGATTCGTCTGGGCGTGCCACAGGCGACGTTGCTTGCATATGAATTAAAAAAAGAAGGCATTCCGCTGCCGGAAGGTATTTTATCGGCGGAGGAGCTGGTGGAGGCATTATGTCGATTATCGTAGACCATATCAGTTATCTATACGGTGCGGGGACTGCATATGAGATGAAGGCGCTCGACGATATCAGTCTGCAGATTGGCGATGGGGAGTTTATCGGTCTGATTGGGCATACAGGATCCTGCAAATCCACATTGGTACAGCATATAAACGGTTTACTGCGTGCGACATCGGGCAATATTTATTATAACGGAGCGGATATTTATGCGAAGGACTTTGAAATGAAGCAGCTCAGAAGCAAGGTGGGGCTGGTCTTTCAATATCCCGAACATCAGTTGTTTGAGGTAGATGTATTTTCTGACGTCTGCTATGGCCCGAAAAATCTGGGACTGTCCAAATCCGAAGCGGAGTTACGCGCTTATGATGCATTAAAGCAGGTGGGACTCGCCGACGAATATTTTTATCAGTCGCCGTTTGATTTGTCCGGCGGTGAGAAAAGGCGAGTGGCGATCGCCGGAGTGCTTGCGATGAACCCAGAGGTACTGATTCTTGATGAGCCGACGGCGGGTCTTGACCCAAAGGGGCGCAAGGAGATTTTGGAGCAGATTGCAAGGCTTAGGGAGGACAGCGGCATCACAGTCGTACTCGTTTCTCACAGCATGGAGGATGTAGCTGAATATGTCGGCAGGATCATCGTCATGAATCAGGGAA
>CAZBRY010000358.1:0-1736 GCA_964494285.1 uncultured Lachnospiraceae bacterium | reverse complement strand
AACCAAGGTGTTCCCTGCCCAATAATATCCACAAAAATGAGCGGCATCAGCAAAACAAACACCGCCAAAATTACATATTTTAAGTAAATCAGATATCGATGTCCCGGCAGATTCTTGACTTTTTTAAAAAAAGGAATTTTATAAAGTAAGTCCTGCAGCAAGCCGAACGGACATAAAAAACCGCATACAACACGCCCTAAAACTGCTCCGACGAGCATAAAAAAGCCTAACATGTAAAAGGAAAATTGAAAATTCCGGCTTCCCAACACAGACTGCAGGGAACCGAGCGGGCAGGAACCGAGCGCGCCGGGACACGAATAGCAATTTAGTCCGGGCACACACAGCTTTTTTAAGCTTCCCTGATAAATGCTCCCTTTCGCAAAGCCGGTCACATATCCGTTTGATAACGCCGTCGCGATCATCTGAATCCATGTACGTTTTTTCATCGTTTGCCTCCGCTTATCCGATTCCGATGCATTCCAGGCAAATGTGAATGGCCTTCTCATACAAAACGCGCACTTCCTGTCTATAAACTCCCACCAGCATCAACAAAAGTCCTGTCCCTGCCAGCAGCAGCGAGCCATACCTTCTCATGCTACATACCCCCGATTACTTCGCTTATAAACTCTGCAGCGCCTCGTCAATGAGGCTTTTCCAATCTGCCTTGCTCCTTGAGCCGACAACCATATCTACGATCGTTCCGCTTCTATCCACAAAGATCGTCGTCGGCACTGCGCTTACATCACTCAGACAAATATCATAAAGATCTTCTGTCGGCAAAAGATGCAGGTAATCGGCACCGGTCTCATCGATAATCAGCTGTGCCGTCTGAATCCCTTCTCTATCATACACATCCACAGGAATTCCTACGATCTGTACGCCCGTTCCGGCATACTCCTCCGCCAGTTCGCCCAGATCCGGCATTTCCTGAATACAAGGACCGCAATAGGTACCCCAGATATTAAGCACCGTCAAATCCGCTTCTGCAATCAGATTTTGATCTACGGTATTCCCTTCAAAATCCACGGAGGTAAACGATGAAAACTCGCCCGACATTTCGACCTCGTCCATGTCTGCTTCTTCCCCTGTCCTCGTTTCGGCCTGCGTATTCGCCGCTTCCATCTCATCGTCCTCTACAACCCCATACTGCCAGTCATTGATTCCTCCAAATTCATATACCCGCGTATAGCCCATGTCCGCCAGCTTTTGTGCGGCCTGCTTGCTTCGGTTTCCGCTACGGCAATAAATGAGCAGCGTAGCATCTAGCGGAAGCGCAGCCGGCGGCGTATCCGCAATCGACTCATTCGGCACAAGAACCGCCTTTTCAATATGACCCTGCACATATTCTTCCTCAGTACGCACATCCACGATGATGACCTCCTGCTCGTCCATCATCTTTTTCGCTTCCTCCTGCGTAATCTGCATATATTCTCCTGCACCTTCCTCTGCCGGGGCTTTGGTATTATCCACCGCCATCCCGCAACCGGACAGCGTTAACAACATCGCCGCCAATATCCATATTCGATTTTTCATAATCATTCTCCTTCTAAACATTCCTATTATTATTTCCTCATCATACTGTAATTATGTTTGTTACAGTTTGAATTGTCAAGGAGAACCTGGATTTTTTATAAAAATTTTATGATATGATATGGTGTTTGCGGAATTGCGGGAGTTTGCCTGCAAATAGCGAACCCAAACGGTCGGTTTGGCGGAGCCGAACGGCTGCAATGCGG
>CAZBRY010000357.1:1105-1758 GCA_964494285.1 uncultured Lachnospiraceae bacterium | reverse complement strand
TAAAATCACGCAAACTGCAATCAATAAAATAATAATTTGAGGCTTCGACATCACTTTTTCTCCCACAAGTCGCATTGAAATGAGTTTTTATTATCATATCATTTTTCTATTTTACCGTCAAATAGCGTGTCCCATAAAAGTGGGTACTATCTTTTTTGTAAATTTTGGTTTAACATAAGAACAAAGAATGGAGGTTTTTAGCATGAAAAAAGAAATAGAAGTATTTGATTATGCAAAAGAGATAATGAAAGCAGTAAGCGACGGCGTTCTGCTCACAACAAAAGCGGACGGCAGGGTGAACTCAATGACAATTTCTTGGGGAACGCTCGGCATCGAATGGGCCAAACCGATCTTCACAGCCTTTGTTCGGGATAGCCGTTTCACAAAAGAACTACTGGATAAAAACCCTGAATTTACGATTAATATCCCGCTTGGTAGTTTCGATAAAAGTATTTTAGGAATTTGCGGATCAAAATCAGGACGGGATATGGATAAGATGAAAGAACTTGGGCTGACGCTTGAGGAGGGCAAGCAAATTTCCGTTCCTGCCCTTAAAGAGTTCCCGCTGACTCTGGAATGCCGGGTTATCTATCAACAGAAGCAGGATGAAACTGCAATTACCGAGGAGAATAAACAAAAATTCTATCCGCCAA
>CAZBRY010000357.1:0-1095 GCA_964494285.1 uncultured Lachnospiraceae bacterium | reverse complement strand
CAAATACGAATGGCTCCTCCCATTCTAATAATGGTGATTACCACACCGCTTATTACGGAGAGATCGTCAGCGCTTATATTATGGAATAGGTTTTTATAAAATATCCCGCAGGTGTTATTCCTGCGGGATATTGATTTTGAATATTCTTATCATTACTTATAGTTGACAATCTTGCCGAAGTCAGCCTTTAAGGAGGCTCCACCCACAAGGCCGCCGTCTATATTCGGCTGTCCAAACAAATCTGCAGCTGTTTCCGCATTGACGGAACCGCCGTACTGGATGCGAACTGCTTCTGCCGTAGGTGCATCATAAACTTCTGCGATACACTCGCGGATTGCCTTACATACTTCCTCTGCCTGGGCGGTTGTGGCCGTCTTGCCCGTTCCGATCGCCCAGATCGGCTCATATGCGATTACCATGGAAGCAACCTGATCTGCGCTAACGCCAATAAGATCGGACTTGATCTGCATACGAATCCAGTCAAGTGTAATGCCCATTTCTCTCTGCTCAAGTGTCTCGCCACAGCAAAGAATCGGCGTGAGCCCTGCTTCGAAAGCCTTCTTCACCTTCTTGTTTAACAGAGCGTCATCCTCCTTGAAATATTCGCGTCTTTCCGAGTGTCCGATGATCACATACTGTACGCCCGCGTCCTTCAGCATTGCCGCCGAAATTTCGCCCGTATAAGCGCCCTTTTCCTCAAAGTACATATTCTCTGCACCGACTGCTACATTTGTTCCCTTTACCGCTTCTACTACCGGAACAATGTCAATTGCCGGAACACAGTATACCACATCCACATCCTCTGATTTTACCAAGTCTTTTAAATCTGCACATAATTTTACGGCCTCACTCGGAGTCATGTTCATCTTCCAGTTTCCGGCCACAATTGTTCTTCTTGCCATTTCTTTGTTCTCCTGTTTGTTGTATTTGTTTGTTGTTTGCATCCTGCTCTAGGCTCGATAATACCTCGCCAAATGCTTACTTACATCCTTGCTCTAAGCTCGATAATACCTCGCTAAGAGCGGATTAGTAAGTTCGAACTAGGCTCGATAATACCTCGCCAAATGCTTACTTACATCCTTGCTCTAAGCTCGA
>CAZBRY010000356.1:0-1778 GCA_964494285.1 uncultured Lachnospiraceae bacterium | reverse complement strand
CAAGGGTTGCTTCACCAGATAAAAAATCAACAACCAGTGGAGTAAGCTCAATCTTTCCAGCAGTCATAATACCAGCTCTACGAAGCTGTGCAGCTACGCGTGCATTGAGTATGTTTAAATCATAGGGTTTGATGACGTAATCGTCCCCGCCCTGTAAAAGACCTTTTACTACGCTTTCATTTTCATCTCTGCATGTCAGGAAGATGATGGGGGCGTTTGTTTTTTTTCGCAACTCTGTACAAAAGTCAAAGCCGGAGCCGTCCGGCATCATCACATCTAAAAGAATCAGATCGGGAGCGTGCTCTTCCAAAAAAAAGCGTGCTTTGGCAAGGGTGGTTGCGCAGACGGTTTCATAGCCCTTCCCCTCGAGATATTCCCGGTTTATTTCCATTACATCGGCTTCATCCTCAATCAGCAATAGCTTTGCTTTCTTCATTCCATTACCTCCGTATTTAAAGTTTATTGTACCGCATTTTATATAAAATTGGAATGCCGCAAAATTTTCAATACCGCAAAATTTTTAAAAAAAGATAAGTTTTCTTAACCATTTACTATAGAGGTATTTTTTACGTTATACTGAAACTGTACTGAGTCACGACAGCAGGCTCGACGGAAAGAAGGAGGTAAAAGATGCTGCAAATTGCCAGGGTTGATATTCTAGACGGCCAGACACTAGATATTGAGCTGAACAACGGTCATCTAATTCTGTTTGATACGCGGTGTCTGCCAAAAACGGATCATAATTATGATGCCCTTCGGGATTTGGAATTGCTTCCTCGGCCATGTACCGACGGCCGAAACATCATCTGGCAGGATGGTACGCGGATTGCGCTGCAGGAAATCCTCAGTTGGCTGTCAATGTGACCAATAAAGGAACAGGGTATATTTGAAAGGAGTATTTATGAAACGATTTATTGTGTTTTCTTTTTGTTTATTGCTGATTCTTTCTGCCTTTACGGCCTGCGGGAGTCAGACAAGTGAATTGACTTCGGACATGGAAAGCTCTGCCAAGGCGGATACGTCCGATGTTTCCACCTCGTCTGACGATCAGGACAGTTCCGGCAGAGATACGGAGGGGTGGGGTGGATTTACAGGTGCGTTTACACGATCGGACGGTAGTCAGTACAATAATGCCACACTGCAAATCAAGGATTTAGGGGATGGTGTTGCCTTGTTTGGCTTCGACATAATGGAGGGGGACGAAACTGAGGACAGTGCTGAAGAGATGAATATCTCCGGTGTATTTGCTGCCAATTCTGACTTGACAGGTACTTATGAAGCTATAAGCGAGGCTGGCGAGACCTTATACAGCATTTATTTTCAACTTGCGGAAGATGGGCAAATACTGACGGTCACGCATGAAGGCGATATAGCCATGAATCCGGACGGAACATATGAATGGATGGACGCTTTTGTAGAAGCTGATGAGGGCATGGCGATTGCATTGATTGAAAATCTGCCTACTGCAGCCACTTCGCTGAACAGCAATCTCGGTGCGTATACTGTCAACTATCAGGACGGCGGAGTCTTAGAGTATTTTTATCCGGTAACAGCCACTTTTGATGATACCGGCGTGGTGCTCGCGGACTTCCTGGTTACGGGTGATCTGACCGCCGTTTGGCGGATTGATACGGAGGATGGCGTACCGGCTCTTATTTTTGGAGAGGCACAGACTATGCTTGACCAGGTGGTATATTTGGAATCGGAAGAAAGACCACTTTTGGATGTGATCATGGAAAACACCACCTTCCTGCAACCCGGAATGACTGCTAAGCTGA
>CAZBRY010000355.1:0-1833 GCA_964494285.1 uncultured Lachnospiraceae bacterium | reverse complement strand
ATCAAGAGAATCAGGACTTCAGAAGGAATATCCTCAACATGGAAATTCTTGTGGCATACAATATGGAAAGGAACAGGGCAACCTGTTCGTACTCGGCATATATTTCGGGATCATTGAACAGGTATAAAGCCTCTATGCCTGCCAAATCGGAGGTCGACATAAAGTAGTGAAGCCTTTCCATCTGCAAATTCATATACTCATACGGGGTAATTTCGGCTCTTTCCCCAAACAGCGATTTGAATGAAAGTTCCGTTTTTTTTAGTTTTTTATCCAGAATTTTAATCACCTTCTCTTTCGATTTTAAAAGGGCATGGTTCGGATATTGTTTCAGTGCCCCGGCTATCCGCGCTCTCATCTCTTCCTCATCATCCAGGGAGTGTATTTCAAGAAACAGGGTATAAGGGAGTTCTCCCCAACGCCCACGTATATATTCACCCAGCTTCGCTTCGTCGTTTTCTTTGGTCAGATACGACAAATCTTCATACCCAATATCATTTTCATCCTGTAGACCAAGCATCTGCCAGTAAGCAGCATGGGTGATGGTATAATCACGCGCTTCTTTACTCCATTTCGTGACCCACCTGTTTACCTCCTTAAAGTCTGTGAGATCTCCGTACAACAGATCCGTGAGTGCCCCAATTTTTCTAAAGTCCTCCTCTTCATACGGATCTTCATCGTCCCGGTCACTCTCAAATATTCCCTCTTCCGGGCCGGCATTTTCCAGGTGTTGGGTCAGCTCCAGAAAAATCGCCGCATTTTCCCCGTAACTGTTCCCGGAATATTCATCCAGAAAATCATCCTCGTCATCCGGGATATCGCCGTCCTCATCCTCGTCAGCACCGTAAGAGTCATAAAACGAATCACCCATCCCTAATACATAATCATAATTACCGGCACCAAGCTGTTTTTCCAGCCTGTTCATAATCATCCTGACCATTGTCTCATCCTCAAAAGGACCCTGCACGAACACGGGTTTCCCATTTTCACCACCACAGTGTATATCGATCAAAGGGATCTTGTCGCTGTCCTCGTCAAGCATGTATTGCGTGATGGATAGAAAGTCCTTATGAGGTTCAAAACCAATATCCTCAGCATATTCCCAGCCGGCATGAATAATGTTGTGGACCAGATTGTATTCACATTCGAGCATGTCGAGACTGGTTTCCAATTTGCTCTTATACGCATCAAACGCATACTCCGGGACATTGAATTCATATAACGTGTCCTTTATCCCAAGACATTTTAGATCGACAAGGTATGAACAATAAGTAATATTTCCATTGACATGCTTACGGGCAATTGTCACATGCGCGAGGCCTTCCTCTTCCCAGCCTTCATTGACAAAGCATCTGAATATCGGAATATTACGGGCTCTTTGACGAATATAATTTTCCGGGGTAAGGATTTGTGGGGATTGCTTCTGCTTCTTGCTCATAATAAATTATCGCATTTGGGTGAAGAATGATATTCAACATTTTCGTTAAGCGATGAACATAAGACAAGCAAGCTTGGCTTATGTCGTCGCGAGAAAATGTCTATGAGCACAAAATTACAATAATATCTTCGGAAAAAAGCGTTTTTACTCGGCAAAATCTATACGCGACACACTCCCACGCATGCCGCGTACTTTCACGTCACGCTTCAGCCGGGGAGCCCTTCAACCAAATGAACAAAGCGGTTTTCGGGGTTGTTATATGCTTATTACGAAACCAATAGAGGCATAAAATGAGCAATGACATCCTGGGGCTGCGCCATATCACCGCCATCTCCAACAACGCGAAAAAGAACTTCGATTTTTACACCAACGTGCTGGGATTAAGATTAGTAAAAAAG
>CAZBRY010000354.1:0-1845 GCA_964494285.1 uncultured Lachnospiraceae bacterium | reverse complement strand
CAGCCCCTGTTCCTTGATTAACGTGTAAATCCGCTCCGACACCCCGTGAGAGCGAATAATGACGGTTCCTTTCTCAAGCGCTTTTAACTCCTCCTCAGAATGTAGCACCTTGACGCCCTTTTGCTCTAAATCCTTTACGACCTCTTCATTGTGGATGATCGGACCGAACGTATAAATATGTTCGCCCTTCCCTGCCTGCTCATAAACCGTCTCAACCGCTCTTTCAACACCGAAGCAGAAGCCGGCCGTCTTTGCGAGTACTACCTCCATCGATGATTCTCCTCTCACATTGCCGAAGTGCTGATCTTTAAAATCGCATCAATCACTTCCTGAATCGTCATATCGGAGGAATCTACAAGGACCGCGTCTTCAGCCTGAACAAGAGGGGAAATGTCGCGCGTCATATCCCTGTGATCCCTTTCCTCAATATCCCTTTCGATCGCGTCGATACTGCAGTTCTCTCCCTTTAACAAAAGCTCATCATAGCGTCTTTTCGCACGTACTTTTGTGCTTGCTGTCAAATAAATTTTAACGGCGGCATCCGGTAATACTTTCGTGCCAATGTCCCTGCCATCCATTACAACGTTCTTCTCACATGCAAGCTTTTGCTGCAGGGCAACAAGCTTTTCCCTTACCTTCGGATTTACAGAGCTGGCCGAAGCCATGCCGCCAACCTCCTCCGTACGAATCAGCCCATTTACATTTCTGCCGTTTAACAGTACAATCTGTTCGCCATCCTGATAATCGATCGAAACATCTGCCTGTGCACACGCCTCTTCTATTCTTTCTGTTTCCTGTGCACGGATTCCTTCCTGAAGTAAGTAAAGTGCCATCGCGCGGTACATCGCGCCGGTATCAACATAAATATACCCTTTTTGTCTGGCGACCGCTTTGGCAACCGTGCTTTTTCCGGCTCCTGCCGGTCCGTCAATTGCGATATTATGATTCATATATTTTCTCCCTGGCTTCATTTTATCTCAAGACACACCGATGCTATTTCCCGCCAAATACCCTGTTGACCATGCAATCTGCAAGTTAAAGCCGCCCGTCAACGCATCACTGTCCAGCATTTCCCCTGCCACATATATACCCTTGTGCTTTTTAAGCTCCATTGTGGCGGGATTGACTTCCTTCACACAAATACCGCCACGAGTAATAATTGCCTCTCCAAACCCTCGGTTTCCGTTCACACTCAAAGGCAGTCCCTTGAAAAGCTTTACGAGACGCTTTCGTTCCTCCCTCGTGATCTCATTAACCCTTTTATCCTCTTCCATGGCCGAAAGACGCAATACGACCGGTATCAGTTTTGCCGGAAGAAGCTTTCCCAGCGAATTTTTAAACTGCCGATTTTGATTCTCTTCGAAATCCCTGCGAATCCTGTCATCTAACTGCTTTTCGTCCAGCGCAGGCTTTAAGTCAATAAAAAGTAATATTTTTTGCGCATACATAAATTCTTTGATATAACTGCTCGCGCTTAGAATTAGCGGTCCGCTGACACCAAAGTGCGTAAACAGCAGCTCTCCAAATTCTTCATATAGTTTCTTTTCTTCCACATAGATCGATACCTTTACGTTTTTTAAAGAAAGACCCTGTAAATCCTTCACAAAACCCTCGGCCACTGTCAGCGGCACAAGAGAAGGTTCCGCTTGTGTTGTCTCTATATGAAGTGCCTCCGCAAAACGCCAGCTGTCACCATCCGCTCCGCAGGAAGGGTAGGATTTTCCACCAAGGGCCAGAATAACCGCATCCGCCGCAAGCACGGTGCCATCCTTAAGCCTGACAGCAGACACCCTGCCGTCCTTTTCCAAAATCTGAGTCACTTTTGTCCGAAGTCGGATCTCTACC
>CAZBRY010000353.1:0-1878 GCA_964494285.1 uncultured Lachnospiraceae bacterium | reverse complement strand
TTGGTTATTATCCTTGAGACGTACCTTCCAATTTCCATGGCTGAATTCCAACATAGCATTTTTTAGTCTGTTTAGAGGCCCTAGTACAAACTTCAGCTGGAACCGTATATTCCATAGAAGCAGACATAGCCCGATAACAATGGTGCCCACAAATAATGCAGCAAAATATGCACGATCCGAAAAAATATTATCTTCTCTTATTAATATAATAAGTTTGCCAGAAACATGGGCCAGTGATATCTGAAAATCTGTGGTATTAGACCCGACCTGCTGATTTAAGCTGTAAATGATGCCACCATCTTCGTCTAGCAGCACAGTGTTTGATACAACAGATTCCTCCTGCACAAGTCCTTCCAAAACGGTATCGCATTTTACAATTGCGCCAGCGTACCCTCCTTGAGAATAGAAAACATTCATTAAATAGTGCTGATTGTCACTTTGCAGGTATGTCCATTTTATAGAATTATTTCGTTTTGATTTTTTTACATACTCCATGATATCGTTGTCCAAACGCTCTCGCCCCTGCTGCTCGGTTAAATTATTGGGCGATTTAATATAAACGTTTTTTTCGGGTACATACACAAAAATCATAATGTTATTTTCATTCATCCAAGCAATTTCAGTAAGCTTCTTAAAAAGCATTGTTTTACCTGTTTGAATTTCTAACTGGTTCACGGAAGAACAAACATCGTGGTAATATACATCCGTATTATTGACACTTGTTAGCATTACCAATGAATTATTTACATTCACCAATTTGCGATCCCAAGAGTTTAGATACATCTCCAGTGAATTACGGTAATTTTCTACAGTCTGGCGATAGTATATGGTAATAATATAATAACCGGCTATTTCCATAATCAGCAATATAATTACGCTCAACAGTATTAAAAGTGCAAGGCTTCTGACCGTCACGGAGTTTTTTGAAAATCCATTTTTCCATTGCATCGGCATTCTCCTAAATAGAATTGTCTTGTATGTATGTATCTTCGAATATAGTCCGTTTGATACTTCACAAGAACCATTATACCATTTAATCAAATGCGATAAATTTTTTCAGATCTTCAGAAAAATAATTTTCACAGCACCATCCGCGATCAATGCGATCAGCTCCAATAGTATCGGCTTACTATACTGAAACTGCACTGCATCTTTGCTTGTCTTAGTTTACATACTTAATTTTCCACATAAAGCTGCTTATATGGATTTTTTTGCATTTGGCGTCAGCCGATAAAAAGGTTTACTCATAATCTCCTTAATCGGAGTTCCAAATAACTTCGAAAATTCATGCAAAATATCTGTAATTCTGCCAATATCAACATCGCCTGCCTTATTTAAGCTCACCTGTTTTGGCAGATTCTTTGGCGCTTTGCTGCTTCTGATAAATAATTCACCACCGTGCATCCCTGTACCTGTAAAGCTTCCGGCAGGAAAATCCTCAGTATTCAGGCCCAAGACAACAATAATCCCTCCGGCAAGGTATTCACCCAAAAAGCTTCCTGCGTTTTCTCCCACCACAATAACAGGTCTTTTGTCCTTATATTCTTTCATGTGGATTCCTGTACGGTAACCGGCACTCCCTTTAACAAAAATTTTTCCGCCCCTCATAGCATAGCCCAGAGCATCTCCGGCATTCCCGTTTATAATGATTTTGCCGTCATTCATAGTATCACCCACAGCATCCTGTGCATTTCCATTAACAATGATGGTCGTGCCGTCAAGATATGCACCGAGTGCGTTGCCCGGTGTACCGTTTATGGTAATGGTTTTATCCGAAGCGCCGCTGCCTATGAAGCGCTCACCGAAACAATCGCTGATGACAACATCTTCATTCGTATTACGGATTTTTTCGTTCAGCACCCGGTAACCTAATTTATT
>CAZBRY010000352.1:0-1890 GCA_964494285.1 uncultured Lachnospiraceae bacterium | reverse complement strand
TATGATAAGGCCTGTCCGGCTTTTCATTTCCCTCATCTGCTTCTAACAGACTAATTATAAAGAAAACCTTTCAATTATACAAGTTTTTTTCATATGATATCCCAAATATTATCTTGCATATTTGCAGATTACTGCTAGAATATGTGTTATATAGTAAATTGCGGCAGATGAGACGGTTATGGAAACGGATCAAAAGGGGAAACGAACGTGTAGCGCCGATTTGTTTTTAAAAACCAACTATGAAAATGGAGGAACTAAAAATGAGTCAGGAATGTAACCACGACTGTGGCAATTGCGGTGCCGACTGCGGTCAGCGAAAAATGGAAAAGAAGGATTTCAAGAAGGCGCCGCATGAGCTTTCGCATATTCATAAGGTGATCGGGGTCGTCAGCGGCAAGGGCGGCGTCGGTAAAAGCCTCGTGACCTCGATGCTTTCCGTCATGATGCGCCGGGAAGGATACCGGACAGCCATTCTGGATGCGGACATCACGGGGCCATCCATTCCAAAGGCTTTTGGGATCAAAGAAAAAGCGTATGCGGATGAGCTCGGCATGCATCCGGTCAAGAGCTTGAGCGGCATTTCCGTTATGTCCGTCAATTTGCTTCTTGATCACGATACAGACCCTGTTGTATGGCGCGGACCAATCATCGCAGGCATGGTCACACAGTTTTGGACCGATGTCATCTGGGAGGACGTGGATTATCTGTTCGTGGATATGCCGCCCGGAACGGGTGATGTGCCGCTGACCGTCTTCCAGTCCATGCCCATAGACGGTGTGATTATCGTCGCCTCTCCGCAGGAGCTTGTCGGCATGATCGTGGAAAAGGCTGTCAACATGACCTCTATGATGGACATTCCGGTGCTCGCACTTGTCGAAAATATGAGTTATTTTAAATGCCCTGACTGCGGTAGCGTGCATTCCATCTTTGGAGAGAGCCATATCGAGGAAACTGCAGAAAAGCATGGTATCGACATGGTATGCAAAATCCCCATCGATCCCGAGCTTGCCGGCCTGACCGACGCAGGCCAGATCGAAGCGATGACAGACAACAGCCTGCTGGAGCTTGTAGAACTGCTTCGTGAAATTTAGAAGAAAGTTAAAGCAAAATGCACAAGCCTCTCAGGCTCCTGATGCCTGCATTGATGGGACTTGTGCATTTTATGAGCTGTAAAACGATTCCCTTCAGGATATACGGCTTACGCGTGAAGAGCCTGCAAGCAGGCTCTTTAATCTTTATATATGTTGATGCAGATATTTTTCCTTCGTCGCAAGTCCGCCACGGATGTGCCGCTCTGATTTGTTCACGTCAAGCACTTTTCTCGCCTGACTTGCCAATGACGGATTAATTTGCGCAAGACGTTCCGTGACATCCTTATGTACTGTGCTCTTGCTGATCCCGAATCTCCTCGCAGTCTGCCTGACCGTTGCGTTTGATTCTATAATATAATTAGCAACGTCCACTGCCCTTTCCTCAATATATTCTTTCAAGGAAATCCCCCTGATAAACTTGTTTTTACAGTTTATGCAAGGGGGTTATAGGATATTCTAACAATCCAATTTAGGAGTTCAGAATACGTATCTAAAAGAAGCCGTCCTTTTCTGATTCATTGACTAATTGAAAACTGCCAAGCCGGAATTCCAGATTTTCTCCATTTCGTTCCATAATAACAGGCGCCTCCAGAGTCGGCATATCTTCATACACTGCCGGATTCCGTCCAACCAGATAGTATCCCGGTACTACTCGGAGCATAATGGTTTCTCCTAAAACAAACCAGGAGATATTGCCCAACTCCAATCGCTCAACTTCCATTTCCTCATCAAGAATCTTTATTTTGGCTAATTGCTTGTAATCAAACAAATTTACAATATTCAAGGTTTGCATTTTTTC
>CAZBRY010000351.1:0-1914 GCA_964494285.1 uncultured Lachnospiraceae bacterium | reverse complement strand
ATTCCGGATTAAGCTGTAAATGCAAAACTATTAGAGAGAGAAGTTATCATAAATAAAGATAAAACAAGGAGTGTGCAATATGTTGTTGACCGGTGCGCAGATTGTAATGGAATGTTTGAAGGAACAAGGGGTAGATACGGTATTTGGTTATCCGGGCGGTACCATTTTAAATATTTATGACGAGCTGTATAAATATCAGGATACGATCAAACACTATCTGACTTCCCATGAACAGGGCGCCGCGCATGCGGCCGACGGATACGCAAGAGCGACGGGAAAAGTAGGCGTCTGCATGGCGACATCCGGTCCGGGCGCGACGAATCTCGTGACGGGCATTGCGACCGCCTACATGGATTCTGTGCCGATCGTTGCGATTACGGCTAATGTCGTGCTGCCACTGCTTGGAAAGGATACGTTTCAGGAGGTCGATATTGCAGGCGTGACGATGCCGATTACCAAGCACGGTTACATTGTAAAGGATGTGAATGAGCTTGCCGATACGATCAGAAAGGCATTTGCGATTGCTCGCTCCGGCAGACCGGGTCCCGTTCTTGTGGATATTACAAAGGACGTTACTGCTAATCAGGCGGAATATACACCGGCAAAGCCGGAAGTGCTCATTGTGCCAAAGCGTTATACACAGGCGGATATTGAAAAGGCGGTGGAACTGATCAAACAGTCTGAGCGCCCCTATATTTATTCGGGCGGCGGAACGGTGATTTCCGGCGCGTTTGATGAGCTTGCGGAATTTGCACATAAAATAGAAGCCCCTGTCTGCGATACGTTGATGGGAAAGGGCGGCTTTGACGGAACGGACGAACTCTATACGGGCATGATCGGGATGCACGGTACGAAGACGGCAAATTTCGGCGTGAGCAAATGTGACCTGCTCATTGCGATCGGTGCGCGGTTTTCGGATCGCGTGGTTGGAAACGCCCAGAAATTCGCGAGCGGCGCCAAAATTTTGCATATCGACATCGATCCTGCGGAAATCAATAAAAATATCAAGACGGAAGCGGGCGTCATCGGGGATGTGAAGGAAGTGCTTTCGTTATTAAATCAAAGGCTCTCAAAGCAAAACCATCCCGAGTGGCTTGCCCAGATTATGGAGTATAAAGAAAGCTATCCGCTCAAATACCCGCAGCATGTGCTGACTTGTCCTTATGTTGTTGAGGAAATTTACAGGGTAACAAACGGGGATGCGATTATCACGACCGATGTCGGACAGCACCAGATGTGGGCGGCACAGTTTTATAAATATACGAAGCCGAGGACATTTCTTTCCTCGGGCGGTCTTGGGACGATGGGGTACGGGCTTGGCGCCTGCATCGGCGCAAAGGTCGGTCGTCCGGATAAGACCGTCATCAATATTGCCGGAGACGGCTGCTTCCGCATGAATATGAATGAGCTTGCGACCGCGAGCCGTTATGACATTCCGATCATTCAGGTTGTCATCAACAATTCGGTGCTCGGTATGGTGCGCCAGTGGCAGACGCTGTTTTATGAAAAACGCTATTCCAACACAGTGCTCAGGGATAAGGTGGATTATGTGAAGCTGGCCGAGGCGCTTGGCTGTGAGGCGATTCGCGTGACAGAGAAGGAAGAAATTGGGTCGGCGTTGGAAAAGGCGATTGCATTAAACAGGCCGGTTATGATAGAATGTGTAGTTGACAGTGACGATAAAGTATTTCCGATGGTTCCCGCAGGGGCCGCTATTGAGGAAGCATTTGATGCAGATGATCTGAAAAAATCATTGATTAAATAGAATTTTAAAAGCTGCTTGTAAAGGATTGTAGGGGATGTGGAAGAAGATTCTGAAAATCACGGGCATCGTGCTGCTTAGCATAATCGCGGCTGCCTGTATCGTTTATCTGGTAATTGCGTTCTATTACCGGCAAACGTTCCTGTATGGCA
>CAZBRY010000350.1:1210-1933 GCA_964494285.1 uncultured Lachnospiraceae bacterium | reverse complement strand
TACATTGCCTACATAGTTACACAGAGACGCACCACATCTTTTACGGTACCGCCAACCGGAAGAAATCAGAAAAATACGGCTTGAAGGTAAGGCTCTGTAAAAAACATCACAGAGGCGACATCACTGGCAGCCGGGAGGCGGTGCACTTTAATAAAGAAAACGATCTCGCCCTCAAGCAGATCGGACAGGCTGCCTTTGAGCAGCGACACGGCAGCAGGCAAAAATTTAGGGAGGAATTTGGACAATCATGGTTATAGCGAAAGAAAAACAGTTTGTACCGGGGCAGACAATCACCCTCGCACAAGCCTTTATCGAGGAAAAGAGCGGAAAAAGAGCATTAAAAAATAAAGATTTTACCGTAATCAAACAATATCCGCATCACGTCCTCACAGAGGACAAAAACGGTATCAGAGAATGCTTTAACAACGCAGAACTCCTGCAAAACGGATATTTTAAAGGTTGAAACACCTGCCCGGAGCCGGGCAAAAGAAACATCATGCTAGTGCCATTGTATCACGACAAGACAATTAGGCAATTTCTCACGCCGCCTGTTTACCGGCTGGGGCAGCAGGCGGCAGAAAGGAGCAACGATGAAAAAGGGCATGGTAATAGCCATAGATTTTGACGGAACGCTCTGCGAAAACGAGTTTCCGGAGATTGGGAAGCCAAAACAATCCATGATACAGACATGTATACAGTTAAAGAAATGGAATAATAAATTAA
>CAZBRY010000350.1:0-1200 GCA_964494285.1 uncultured Lachnospiraceae bacterium | reverse complement strand
GGTGTAAGGATCAAGGACTGGAATTTGATACAGTCAACGCCCCACTCCCGGAGCAGCTGGAGGAGTATCAAAATGATACCCGCAAGATCTACGCAGATATTTACATAGATGACCGGGCGTACAGCCCAGAAGCTTATGCCGCGGTCGTCGAAAATGCTAAAAGAAAAATCTATATAGATAACAACAAATGCAGCCATTGCCGAAAACCAAGAGTATGCAGCGCCGATTATTGCGCACATGCCGCAGCGGCAGCAGGGGAAGCCTACAGGAGGGATAATCATGGAAGAAATTAAACGCCGCAGGCTTTCAGCAAAAGAACGAAAAGCGGTATATGAAAAATGCCACGGTCACTGCGCCTATTGCGGATGTGAGATAGCATTCAGGGGATTTAATGTTGAACATGTAAAGCCGCTGCGCATCGGCGGATCAGACACGATTGACAATATGCTCCCGGCTTGCCGGAGCTGCAACCATTATAAGAGTACACTAGGCTTAGAGGACTTCCGTACATACTTAGGCGGTCTACATGGCAGGATGCTCCGTGATAACGTCAATTACAGGACGTTGAACAGATACGGTCTTATCTCACACAATTTAGAGCTGACAAAGTTTTACTTTGAAAAGATGGAGGAAACGGATTAGGAAGACCAATTTGCCGACACCGGCAATATGCCACCTATGCTGCCAATGTTGGATTAATAGGTTGAAGGGAGAAAAGCAGATGAACAGATTAACATTTGAAGAGCCAAATGGAAAATTTGGCGTGGTCGGTATGAACGAGGAAAACAAGGAAGCAAAGCTGTATGCCTGTGTATGTAAATTACGCGATTACGAGCGGAGCGGTCTGAGCCCGGATGAGGTGCGGAGGATCCAGGAGGATCCAGGAGGACAAGCTTGAGACGCTGGAGAGATATATGCGCGGTCAGCTGGAGGAGGGGAAGATCATCCATCTTCCCTTCCGGCTGAGCACCACAAAGATTTTATTTTGGCAGGATGGCCAAGTGAACACACTACTCTGCTCTAACAAGCAGGATGCGGATGAGTACATGGCAGAGCTACTGGGATAGGAAAGTGATAATATCCTTACCAGGGCAGCAGGACAACATATCACTTCACCGGGGCAGCAGGTGAAAACACATTACTTTACTGGGGCAGCAGGTGACAAATTGCACCGGTACAATAAAGAAAGGGAGTTAAATG
>CAZBRY010000349.1:0-1934 GCA_964494285.1 uncultured Lachnospiraceae bacterium | reverse complement strand
AATGCCGCCAGCATCGCAGTCAGTGTCAAACGCTTTATTTTACTGTTCATTCTTTACACCAAACCTAACAGCAAGCGATCAGGTCACCACCGAGACATTCGCAGCAGCAGTCGGCCGCAATCAGCGAGCCGCAGCAGTTGCACACGTCCGGACTCGCACCTCTCCCGTACGCTGCGGGTCTGTAAAAACTGCCGCCTCCCTGCATAATGCTCAAAGCCTGCTGATACTCCATATTCGTCGGATCCATTGCCACCGCGGTCTGAAAATGCCGCATTGCCTCGTCGAGCCAGCCTTTGCGATAAAATAAACTGCCCATTAAAAAGTTCCACTCAGCGTTCTTATCGGAGGAATTATTCAGAAGCGTTTCGGCCAGCGTCAGATTGCCCGCATTGATCGCTGCTCTGACCTGTGCAAAAGATCCCGTATAGCTTCCCGATTGACCGGAACCGCCGTAACCCGAAGACCGACCGGAAGAAGATGCGCCGCCTCTTCCTTTCATGATCGTGTCATACGCTTCGTTGACTTCCTTCATCTTCTCCTGAGCCAACTCGGACAAAGGATTGTTGACATAGTTATCGGGATGATACTTTTTTGCCAATTCCTTATATGCTTTTTTTATTTCATCGTCACCGGCGCCGGGCGATACGCCAAGGACGCTGTAAGGATCTTTCATCCGTTTCTCCTAATCATATGTTTTTTTATGGCTGCATATTATACTGCCGGTGCTGCTGATTATGCAGACGCTTCGTGGTTTTCCTCCATTCCCCTTTCAAAACAAGCTCGATGGCGTTGGGTATTCCGAGGTAAATGACATTCTTCAGGATATCCGTGTAAACGGTAGCGGACAAAAGCTCGAAATCGGCGGAGGCTATGCAAGCGGAATGGTTCAAGGTGTTCCGTAGCCCGGAAACTACCTCCTCATTGATATCGCCGTAACGCTCTTTTAAAGGATTATACCTTCCGGCTTTTTGATCTTCTCCGATATCGTCAAAGGCATCGAGAATATAGATGATTCTGCCGATATGGTAAAGGAGCTTTCCCATTGCGAGTTTTCTGGACTTGTCCTCGATTTCGTTTGCTGCCGCTTCCAGAATCAGCGCAAATTTGTCGGCAGCCAAGTCGACGGATGGTGCTCTTTCCTGCTCAAGCTCCGTCAGTTCCGCCAGCCTGCACCTGACCTCTTTGGAAAACGCTCTGTGACGGACGCAGGCTTTTTTGAATCTGCCTTTAAACAGCATCAACACAGGCCATATGTAAAGCTTATGGAAAAAATGCTCGTCCTGCATGGTGTCAAGCAGCTTGTAATATGCCAAAATCATGCTGTAATCCGCGGCAAGTTCGCTTTTTTCATTCGACACCACACAGGCCTTTTTTCGAAACGGCGAGGCGGAACATCTGCGGTATTCGCAGCGGGAGGAAAATTCTTCATCGGCAAGAAGCATGGTCAAGAACGTGAAGTCATAGTTTAATGCAAAACGGGCAGGAAAGCCGTATCTTTTCTTCAGTGTATGGCAAAGGCCGCAGTAAACCGACCGGAACAGCTCAAATTCTCTTACCTTCAGCTCACCTTTCAAGGGTCTTATATAACCGTACATATCTGTTTTACTTCCTGTTCCGTTTAGGTTATAACGGATGTGATCTCCACCTGGAGCTTTCTGTCACGCCTTAACATTTTATTGATTAGCACGACGCAGCCGCAGCCGAGCAAAAACGTCCCGATGCTGATTATGGTACACGCGCCTTCCGACAGCTTGAATGAAGAGGCAAGAAAATACGCCATAAGAAATATGACCAGTGGTAGTATATACACGAATAAAGCCAACAATACAACCTTAGCCGTACCGGACTCGATGATAACCTTGTCGCCCGGCTTCGCTCCGGCCGTATTAATTGCCGTGACCGTCAGGGTTTTTTTTTATCCCGCACCCGGAAGA
>CAZBRY010000348.1:0-1967 GCA_964494285.1 uncultured Lachnospiraceae bacterium | reverse complement strand
CCTGCGCCAAAACTCCGTAATAGAACAGGATATATAAGGGAAATCAAAATTATTCGGCAGATGAAAGCCAAGCATTCTTCCAAGTCCGATCGCCATCATCGAATAACCGTTAAAATCAAAATAAATCCGCAGCGTATAGGCAAGCACTCCCAGCCACGCGAGCGGCATCGACAGTTTTTCATAACCGATTGCCGTAATATCATTCCAAAGTGCGCCGGCATGATCCGCAATCAAAACCTTAGATCCCAATCCGAGGATGAAAACACGAAGACCTTCCTCCAGATCAGCCGGAGCGTAGGTTCTGCTTACAAGCTCCTTTTCAATCTGCCCGTAGGAAACAAGTGGACCGGAAAGAAGTTGCGGAAACATGCAAAGATAGGTGCCAAGCTTAAACAGAGATCTCTCCGCTTTTATTTTCCCATAATACAAATCCGCCAGATACGAAATAATCTGGAACGTGTAAAAACTAATTCCAAGCGGATGCGCTGCGCAAAACAGCATTCCTAAATCAAACACAAGCGCCAGTATCAGGCAAATTGGCCGCAGCAGCCGGTTACCTTCAAAATGTGCAAGGAGCAAGCCCGCCACACAATTCACAATCATGGACAAAAACAGAAGAACCACATATTTTGGTTCTCCCCATGCATAGAAAACAATACTGCCTAAAAACAGTACTGCATTTCTAAAGCGCTTTGGCGCGATATAATAAACCGTGAAAAACACCGGCATAAACCAAAACAGAAATAATAAGCTGCTGAATATCATCTTTTCACTCTCTCACCCATCCCTATTCGTTCCGTATTGCCGCAAGCGGGCTTAAGCGCATCGCACGAAGTGCGGGGAAAAAACCCGACACAATACCGACGAGTGTAGCAAAGCCAATCGCTGCCATTGTCAGCCAGAACGGTATATAAGAAATACCTGTATAATAGGAATCCATACTTTGCGCCACCGAATTAATGATCGCAGAAACGGCATAGCTTAACAAGGCTCCTAAAATTCCTCCAAGCAGACCGATATAAGCAGCCTCCAGCAAAAACAAGCTTCTGATATTAGAAAGCGAGCAGCCGAGCACTTTAATAACACCAATTTCCTTAGTCCGCTCATAAATTGACATCATCATCGTATTGGCAATACCGATTGCCGCAACAAACAGCGAAACCGCCCCGATTCCGGCAAGCACCGCCTGAATGGATTTATACTGGTTCTGCATGGACTGCACCCACTCCACATTGCTGTCCGCAATATAGCCCATATCAGATATGGCTGACTGAACCTCGGAAACATCATCCATCGATTCCACATCAACATGAACGCTCGTATAGTAAATCTGTTTATACGGCTTGCCGCTTTTATTCGTCGGCTGACCCGGGATTGCTTTATTTTTAAATACCTTTTTCAGCTGCGTCTCCAGTGCGTCAATTTCGCAGTAAATATTCCACGAATACTGGTTGTAGCCCATATCGGATGCAGAAATCAAGCCTGCTGCCTCAACAAGATATTTTTTGGGCGGCTTCGTTACCGCAGACTCCCCATCCCCGCCAAAAGACTGACCCGAAGAACCGGAGCGTGTGGAATAATACGCATCCGTATCAAAAATGACAAAAATATCATCCTTCATCAGATCAATGTCCGGAAGCACACCGGTTTCCCAATAGCTGCTGTTCGTCTTGGAGTTATAAAAACTCTCCAATATGGCGCTGCCATACAAAAATTTCAGCCCCTCACCGGTCTTCGGAAGTTCTCCCTCAGACACCTCAATATTCAAGTTCTGCAGACCCTCCTCGCTCATTCCCGTAACGTTCGTATTCGTTTCATACAGCCCCTGCCGCAAAACTACACTCGTGTCCAGTATAGGGGAAACTAATTTGACGTGCGGAAGCTGTCTGATGCTTTCTAAAACAGAGTCATCCAAATGCTTGACTTCTGTTGAAGAAGCCGCGGAAGAGGACTCCGCAGCTCCGACC
>CAZBRY010000347.1:0-1981 GCA_964494285.1 uncultured Lachnospiraceae bacterium | reverse complement strand
GGTATTATTATGAACAATAGATATAGACCGGAAACTATTTGTATTCAGGCTGGCTGGGAGCCGAAAAAGGGCGAGCCGAGAGTGCTTCCGATTTACCAAAGTACGACATTTCGATATGAAACCTCGGAACAGATGGGAAAGCTGTTTGATTTGGAGGAAAACGGATATTTCTATACACGGCTTCAAAATCCGACGAACGATTTTGTGGCAAAGAAAATCTGTGAGCTGGAGGGCGGAGTTGCGGCGATGCTGACCTCTTCCGGACAAGCTGCCAATTATTATGCGGTATTTAATATTTGTGAGAGCGGAGACCATATGATCATGTCCTCGACTGTGTACGGCGGTACGTTTAATCTGCTGACCGTGACGTTGAAAAAGATGGGCATTTCCTGTACGATCGTGGATCCCGATGCATCCATTGAGATGCTGAACGAGGCATTTCAGGAAAATACAAAGTGCGTATTTGGTGAGACACTTGCAAATCCTGCACTTGTTGTTCTCGATATCGAGAAGTTTGCGCAAGCTGCCCATATGCACGGTGTGCCTCTGATTGTTGATAATACGTTTGCAACACCGATTAACTGCCGGCCGTTTGAATGGGGCGCGGACATTGTGACGCATTCTACGACAAAATACATGGATGGTCATGCCATGTGTGTCGGCGGTTGTATTGTGGACAGCGGTAATTTTGACTGGAACGCACATGCGGACAAATATCCGGGTCTAACGGATCCGGATGAGTCCTATCATGGAGTTGTTTATGCAGAACGTTTTGGTAAGGGCGCCTATATTACGAAGGCGACTACGCAGCTGATGCGCGACCTTGGCTCGATTCAGTCGCCGCAGAACGCATTTTTGTTGAATGTTGGACTTGAAACGTTGCACCTGCGCGTGCCAAGGCATTGCGAAAATGCGTTGCAGGTTGCAGAATTTTTAAAAAATCATCCAAAGGTCGCCTGGGTATCTTATCCGGGGCTTGCGGATGATAAATATCATACACTGGCCGAAAAATATATGCCAAATGGTACCTGCGGCGTGCTCTGTTTTGGTTTGAAGGGCGGCAGGGAGGCATCTGTAAGCTTTATGGATCAATTAAAGCTTGCAGCGATTGTAACCCATGTAGCGGATGCGAGAACCTGTGTATTGCACCCGGCAAGCCACACGCACCGTCAAATGACAGAGGAGCAGTTAATAGAGGCCGGAGTTGCACCGGATCTGATCCGTTTTTCAGTCGGCATTGAAAATGTCGCTGATATTATCGAGGACTTGGAGCAGGCCTTGGGAAGATAGGATGGTATGAGAGGAAAAGACAGCATTTTTTCAACGACAACGGCGGGAATTTCTTTGGTTTTATTCGGGTACATATTGTTTGTTTCCTTATTTGACCAGATTGTCACTCAAAATGAAGGGTTCTTCTATGTGATTGTATTTGGGGGAATTCTTGTTTTGGCATTTATATTGCTCCATCTGATGACGAAGCTCCTTGCCATTTCCCGTGAGGTGGAAGATCGGAAGCTTTGGTATGTGACGGAGGTCGTGTCCGTTCTTGCGTTGTTTGTACTGTTTTTTCATATGCGTCTCTCCTATGTGTCATCGCTTCCGGCGCAGGATGCGGTATTCTACAAGACAGCTGTTTTGCTTAAAAAACAGATGCTTAGTGTCGGTGGCATGGATCTCCTTCCGCAATTGATGCGCAATCCGGCGCAGTATGCGTATTCGATCCTCATATGGCTTGTGTTTCTTGTGACGGGAGAAAATCCCTCCATTATTGTTTATATTAATACTGCAATCCTGTTTTTGACTGTGTTTTTTGTATATCGGATTGTGAGAAGGATTGGCGGCAGGGTTTGCGGAATTCTTTCCGTCGCCTGCAGCCTTTTTATGCCGTGTCAGGCATTTACGGTTTATTCCTATAACACAGAACTGTTTTTTTCCTGTATTTTTTTTGATTCTGATATTTTCGCCGAAAAAATATCTATCT
>CAZBRY010000346.1:0-1990 GCA_964494285.1 uncultured Lachnospiraceae bacterium | reverse complement strand
CGGCACTTGTGAGCTGGTAGAGATGCCCGTAATGAAATGGATTATATTCGGCAATAATGGCTGTAATATTCATGAGTCACTTCCTTTCTGCCATTTTAGTATACTGTGTTTTAATGAGCGGTGCAACGGAAATCGGTATGGATACCGCGACTCAGAGAAGCAAAATGCGTATCCGACGATGAATTACTCAGTAATTTATTGCACAATGCATACACAAAACTGGCAAAATTGATAAAAATTTAACATACAATTGCTACAATGTACTTAATTTTGCACAAAAAAAGTAGATGTTTTGCTTGTGTGACGCCGAGCCATATCTTATAATTAAGGTAGTATGTTACGAACTTATGATAGTTACACAGGATCATTACGTTGGGGCTTGAAAGGAGTAGGGGGATGTCATTTATTGATTCGATCAAAGACAGGGCAAGGCAGGATGTAAAGACAATTGTAATGCCGGAGACGGATGATAGAAGGACTCTGATTGCAGCGGCAAAGGTAATAGATGAGAATCTTGCAAACATTGTCATGATTGGAAAAGAGGATAAAATCATGGAGGGAGCAAGATGGCTGGAGCTTGACTTGACGAAGATCACAGTGATAGACCCGGAGAACACAGGGAAACTGGAGCGTTATACGAATAAGCTCTATGAACTGAGGAAATCCAAAGGGATGACGCTGGAGAAGGCAAGGGAGCGCCTTTTATCGGATTATTTGATGTTTGGTGTTATGATGGTAAAGATGCAGGATGCGGACGGAATGGTGGCAGGCGCTTGTCATGCGACCGCGGATGTGTTGCGCCCATCCCTACAAGTATTAAAGACGGCGCCGGGCGTCGATCTCGTGTCAGGATTCTTTATTTTGGATGTCCCAGATTGTGAATATGGGGCAAACGGGACATTTTTGTTTGCGGATTGCGGCCTGAATCAGGATCCGAATTCGGAAGAGCTTGCGAGCATTGCTAACTCCTCTTCAAAGAGCTTTACGAACCTCGTAGGGGCAAAGCCGATTGTTGCGATGCTTTCTCATTCTACAAAAGGAAGTGCAAAGCATCCGCTTGTGGATAAAGTCGTAAAAGCGACGGAGATTGCGAAGAAAAAATATCCGCATTTGGCATTGGACGGGGAATTGCAGCCGGATGCGGCGCTTGTTCCCTCGATTGCGCATTCCAAAGCGCCTGACAGCGAAATTGCCGGGACGGCGAATGTCTTAATTTTCCCAAATCTGGATTGCGGAAATATTGGCTATAAGCTTGTGCAAAGGCTTGGAAAAGCAGAGGCATATGGACCGATGCTGCAGGGGCTTTCAAGGCCGGTCAATGATTTGTCCCGCGGTTGTACAGCAGAGGACATTGTAGGTGTCGTAGCACTTACGGCGGTACAGGCTCAGCTTGTATAAATTCTCGGAAATCGTGGCGGTTAATTTGACCGATCATTTGATGGATTATCGATCGACATTTTGGTCTATAGTTTGGTCTATAATTTTGAGAAAGCAGTTGACAAAGTAGAAAACGCTCTGTATAATTAGTCGAGTATGAAACGATTCCTATCGTTACAACGTAGCGATTGTGTAATATGAGAGTAGAAACATAAGGAGGTGTAACGATGTCTATTTGTCCAAAAAATAAATCTTCCAAAGGAAGAAGAGATAAGAGAAGAGCGAACTGGAAAATGAGCGCTCCCACTTTAGTGAAGTGCAGCAAATGCGGCGAGCTGATGGTGCCTCACAGAGTTTGCAAGGCATGCGGTTCCTATAACAAAAAGGAAATTATCAAGGCTGATTAATTTAGAGAAAATAAGGCTTTTCGGAAAACCGAAGAGCCTTATTTTCATATAGGGATGATTTCTCTGATTTTTATTTTAATATTTTACATGGAGCGCAAAACCCTTCAAAAATAAGGGAAAAAAGTGATTGATTTTTACTATAATGTCTTGTATCTCGAGTTTTGAAGTAAAATCGTCGTATCCCTTATAAACACTGGGATACGACG
>CAZBRY010000345.1:0-2003 GCA_964494285.1 uncultured Lachnospiraceae bacterium | reverse complement strand
GGCGGATGGAAAGCTTGCACAGGAAAGAAGTGGTATGTTATGCCGAAACGAATAAAAAAGATATTAGAATATCCGCTGTTAGTCATCGTATGCAGTTTACTGATCGGTATGTTTTTGATGTACCTCTTTAAGCGGGATACGGAATTTTCTGATATAGAGAACCGCTATCTGGCAGCTGCCCCTTCCATTTCCCTTGTGGATATAAAGGATGGAGTCTTCATGCAGGAATTTGAAACCTATACGGGGGAGCAGGTTCCGTTTCGGAACACTCTGATCAAAGTGAAGGCGACCGCTGAGCGGATCATGTTGAAATGCGAGAACAATGGGATTGTAGCCGGTAAGGAGGGCTATCTGTTTGAAAAGGTGCTGTATACAGATGCGCAGCTGCAGAAAAATGAGGCAGCGCTTGAGTCTTTCATTAACAATACGGACAGGACCGTTGCTGTGGCAATCGTACCCAACTCCTATGAGGTCTTAAAGGAGTTGACACCGGCGGGATTTCCGAATATCGATCAAGGCGCGGAAATTGATCGATTTTATGACCGGCTTTTTACCTATGAGAATTGTACGGCTGTGGATATGCAGAGAGCGCTTCATGGCAGAGAGGGCGAGCAGATTTTTTACAGGACGGATCACCACTGGACGACACTCGGTGCGTATTACGGCTACGAGGCTTTTTGTGAAAGCACGGGGAATAGTCCGATAAACCTTTCGACACTTAAAGAGAACCAAATCTCGGAATTTTATGGGACCTATTATGCAAAATATAAAGGGTACGGGGTGGAGCCGGATACAATCCATTGTTATGATATTCCGATTCTGTCTCTGACATTAAAGTCGGGCGTTAAAAATACGCTGTACGAGATGGAAAAAGCATCGGTATATGATAAATATGCAATGTTCTTATATGGAAATGACGGGTTGTGTGAAATTAAAGCGGAAAATGCGGGAAATGGAAAGCAGCTTGTGATTTTCAAGGATTCTTACGCGAACTGTCTGATTCCGTTTTTGACCTACAATTACGATACCATTACGGTTGTGGACCTGCGTTATTACGGAGGCAGCGTATCGGAGCTGTTGAGTGAAACGGAGTCAGCCGAGCTGTTGTTTTTGTACAATTTCTCGTACTTAAATGAGGACAAGCATTTTTACCGATTGACAACTTAAAATTGCCGTGCTAGGGTGGAAAAGCGGGAAAAGTGTAAGAACAGGAAAAGCGGGAAAAGGGGAATCCCGCAGATATGATAACAGGATGAGGGACAAAAATGGAAAAACAAACGAATCAGCAGACGGATCATGAAAATAACATTAGACGTGTGATTTCTGTAGTGCTTGTATTATTGTGCACGATCTTGCTGGCGGTCGCCGCAGGAATAGGCCTTGCACTATGGGATTTAGGAAAGACGCCGGCGGATGTCATAGATGTGATCCGAAAAGGGGATGCTGCGCCTGTGATGGCAGAGGTCAAGGAAATAACAGAAGTAATTTCTGAAAATGCGGGACCTAAGCCAATAAAAGAAGAGGAAATGGACGAACAAGAGGTCGTATTGGCAGAACCGCCCGTACAGACTGATGAGATTGCAAATGTTACGACGATTGTACGTGCGGGCGATGAGGATACCATTGTTTCGGACGGCTTGCAGCTTAATAACGCATCCACTAATGCTGTCTCGGAAAACGAGATTTCAGATCCGGATGAGGGATATCCGCGCGCATTTGCGACGGTTGATGTAAGCTATTTTGACGATGCCTTATTTATAGGGGATTCCAGAATGGAAGGTTTTGGAATGTATTCCGGCACGAATGCCGTTTTTTATGCGATAAAAGGTTTTCAGCTCCATAAATATGAAACAATAAAGGTGGTACAGACGGAGTCGGGAAAAGTGCCAATTTTCGACGCGATCGTGCAGGATGCTTTTACAAAAATCTATATTAAGGTCGGCTTGAATGAGATGGGGTGGGGGACGGATGAAATGTTCCTTGAAAAGTATGCGGAATTGATT
>CAZBRY010000344.1:0-2020 GCA_964494285.1 uncultured Lachnospiraceae bacterium | reverse complement strand
GGGGCAGCTGCAGTTAAAACTGATTTCCTTAGGAGTCGGAAAAAGCCCCCCTTTTCCCAAAAATAAATCCTGCATCTTCGCGGGAAAATTACCGTCCAAAAGCTCCTCCATGTTTTCGATGCGTCTTCCGCAGCGTTCAATGATTTTCTGACAGTTCTCCTCCGACAAAGGGCTGATTCTAATTTCTACTTTATAGGGAGTCTTTCTTGTCCCTTGTACTCTGGCAAGAATCTTTCCCTGTTGAATTTTCAGATCTATGACCGAGCCGTTCCGGACATAACGCTTTCCTCTGTCTAGGCGACTTTCGTAATCGGCATACTGCTCAAGGTTATCGCACCACGCCTTTCCCCACCACTTCTTTGCGATTGTTCTCCCTTGCGTGCATACCGGCTCCAGAATCTTCCCCTTCTTTTGCTCGCTTTTCCTGCTGGCCTCAGACTTTCTGCGCAGCTCGTCCGTAGTCGGCTGTTCATAATAGCCCATCGAATTCCAATAGGACTTCATATTTCTTACCCCCTTTCGGCGTGATTTTTTGAGTATCACTTTTCGGATACAAATCACCCGATCTCCACGCTACTCAAGTCTCATAAGCGACATGATTTCCTGATCACTCAGCTCCGTAATCCAGCTCTCTCCACCGGCACCAATGACCGACTCTGCCAAATGCTTTTTGGAATTAATCATGGCATCTATTTTCTCCTCAATCGTACCCGTACATACCATTTTATGGACCAGTACATCCTTCGTCTGTCCGATCCGAAAGGCCCGATCCGTCGCCTGATTCTCTACAGCCGGATTCCACCATCTATCAAAGTGAATGACGTGATTCGCCTTTGTCAGATTCAATCCGGTTCCTCCGGCCTTTACTGATAAAACAATAAACGGAACATACCGCTCCCCCTGAAAGGCTTCCACAATTTCGGTACGCTTCTTTACCGGCGTTCCGCCATGGAGTACATACCCTTCGGATCCAAAAATACCCTGTAGATAGTCTGCAAGATACTCCGTAATTTCACGGAATTGGGTAAAAACAAGTACACGCTCTCTTTTTTCATGAATCGTTTCGCAAATTTCCTTCAGGAGCCCAAATTTTCCGCTTTCCTCTCCTGCGTAAGCCTGCTGCCCCAGATATTGGTCGGGGTGATTGCATACCTGCTTTAGCCTCATGATCGTCGAAAGAATCACACCCTTCCTTTCAATTCCCGTCAGATCAGCAAGCTTCTCCTCCATATTTTGCACGATTTTTCGGTAGAGGACGATCTGTCTCTTGGATAAAGCCGCATAATCCACCGTTTCGATTTTGTCCGGCAGATCGGATATAATCTTTTTATCCGTTTTGACACGACGGAGCATAAACGGCGACACCATCAGCTTCAGCTTTGCATATTTCTGTGGATGCTGTTCCAGACCCTTGCAGAAAACACGAAACTCCTTTGATGTGCCAAGCAAGCCTTTATTTAGAAAATCAAATAAAGACCAAAGATTTGTAAGATCATTCTCAATCGGCGTACCGGTCATTGCAATGCGCATATCAGATTTTAGCTTTTTTATCTCTCTGGTCTGATTGGTTAGCGGGTTTTTAATTGCCTGTGCCTCATCCAGCACTACACAACGCCAGCGCATCTCTTTGAGAGCCTTGATTCTGGAAGCCATCCCGTAGGTGGTAACCGTCAAAAAGGGCTGCTCGTCCTTTAACTGCTTTTCAAGCAAAGCCGCCGTCTTTCCATGCAAAATCAGCATGTCCATAGAGGGGGCAAACCGCTGCGCCTCCTTCTGCCAGTTTCCAAGCAAAGATGCAGGAACCACAAGCAATACACGGGCTCCCTTCTCTGCCGTACGCAGCTTCTCCAAATACGCCAGTACCTGCACCGTTTTTCCGAGTCCCATATCATCCGCAAGACAGGCTCCAAATCCGAGCCGGTTCATATAAGCAAGCCAGGTATAGCCATTCGCCTGGTAGGGACGCAATTTTGCCGTCAGCGTATTGGGAATATCAATTTTTCTGATGTTTTCCGGTTTT
>CAZBRY010000343.1:0-2035 GCA_964494285.1 uncultured Lachnospiraceae bacterium | reverse complement strand
AGCGCATCGTGGGTGGACTCTACACCATTATTTCCGAAGGTAAATTTACGCAATCCAATAAAAAACCTTTCATTGACTTGGCGGGGCGAAGCCTTTAATATATTTGATAGAATAGTTTCTGTTTGGACAGTCACGGCGACTGTCGTTTTAGGAGCGGGCTGTATGAAATTTGTGACACTGTTTTTGAAAACTGAAAATGTACATCTGCTAAAGGATGTCGGGATGATTCCGTATTTCCTGCATAAAAACTACGGCTGGGACTGCTCTGTTGCGACTTATCAAAACAGCGCGGAATATCCTTATGTAATGGACGAGGTGCGCGGACTTCGGCTCGATTTTGTAAAGCGGACGAGGCTTGGCAGGATTGTTGACGGCATTCGGTATTTGAAAGCGCATGCGGCGGAAATTGACGTGCTTAACCTGTATCATCTGAATTTATCCACCTATTTTTATGAGCTTGCTTTTCGAAAATACAACCAATCGGGGAAAATCTATTTAAAACTGGATATGAACCCAGTCGGATTAAAAACATGCCTTGCCAAAGATTTACGGGGGCTGATCAAGCGGGCGAGCATCCGGCGTGCCGATATCGTTTCCGTCGAGACGACCGTGCTGCAAAAGGAGCTTGTCAAGCATTTCGGTCAGAAAATCATCTACATCACAAACGGGTATTTTGACCGGACGACTTCTTCACAGGACGGAAAAGCGCTTCCGTTTAAAAAAGAAAACGTCATCCTGACCGTAGGCAATCTGGGCACGAAAGAAAAAGCGACAGACGTCCTGCTCGCCGCATTTGCAAAAAGCGCCCCGCATCATGACTGGACGTTAAAGCTCATTGGCCCAGTAGCGGAACAATTCAAGACGGAAATCACAGATTTTTATGAGCAATATCCGCAGCTAAAGGAACGGGTGCAGTTTCTTGGAAGCATCCACGATAAGGAACGCCTGATGAACGAATACCGGAGCGCGAAGGTCTTTGCGCTGCCCTCCAGAAGCGAGAGCTTTGGGATCGTGCTCGTCGAAGCCGCGAGTCAGGGCTGCTATCTTGTCACGACGGACATGGTTCCGGCAGGCTATGATGTGAACGGAAACGGCCGATTCGGACTTGTCGTTCCCGCAAATGATATCGATGCGCTTTCTAAAGCGCTTGAAAATCTATGCACCGTGAACAGAAATTGGAACAACGATGCGGAAAAGATCGCCGCCCATGCAAAAGAAGCTTTCTGCTGGTACACGATCATCGAGCGGCTATATCAGGCGATCAGCGCTCATTTTTAACCGGCGCGGTCCTGTCTTTCCCAATCGGGGATCGTAAGCGCCGCATTTTGTCCGCGAAGCCTAAGCTGCACCTTCCGTATCAGCTTTTTGATCCACTTTGGAAAATAATCCATTACAAATTGTTTCAGCTTCAATTCCCTGATTTTTCGTTTCATCTGCTTTTCGTTATATTGATGAATGCCATGCCGTTCCCGTATGGCGACCGTTTCCTGAAACGTATCGTACAGCTTTAAGGAGGAAAGCCCGTCCTTTGATACGATGCAGACGATCGTGCCGGTGTCGGTGAAATAAAAGCCTTTTTTATGAATAGTCAGCAAAAAATCATAATCCGCACCGATCCGGTAGTCCGTGCGAAACGGCATCCTCACAAGAAGCTCGCGCCTCGTGAAAGAGGACTGGTGGGAAAACGGCATCCGGGCCTCGATCTGGCCGATGGATTTGCGGAACATATAATATCTGCCATATTCCTGCTCCACGGCATCGCCGTAAAGGATCGCAGCATTCAGATAGTCGTGCTCGCAAAAAATGGCGTCCAGCACATCCGCGCTGTAAAAACAGTCGCCCGCGTTCATAAAGCTGACCCACACTCCGTTCGCGTGAACCACCGCCTTATTCATCGCATCATAAATGCCCTCGTCCTTTTCCCTGAAATAACGCAGCGTGATGCCCTTTTCCATAAAGCGTTCCTGATAACTCTCTACCAGATCCGCCGTATCATCCGTCGATTCCCCGTCCTGAATCACATATTCAAAATCGG
>CAZBRY010000342.1:0-2060 GCA_964494285.1 uncultured Lachnospiraceae bacterium | reverse complement strand
TCACCGAGGACGGCATCCAGGAGATCGTCGATCATTTTATTATGAAGCTGCGAATGGTGCGTTTTCTTCGCACGCCTGCATACGACGAACTTTTTTCCGGAGATCCGACATGGGTAACAGAGTCAATCGGAGGGATCGGACTGGACGGACGTCATATGGTAACAAAAATGTCCTTCCGTTATTTACACACACTTAACAACTTAGGAGCCGCTCCGGAACCTAACTTAACAGTTCTCTGGTCAACAAGGCTTCCTGAAAACTTCAAGAAGTTCTGCGCGAAGTCCTCAATCAATACGTCTTCGATCCAGTACGAGAACGACGACCTTATGAGAATCACACACGGCGACGACTACGGTATCGCATGCTGCGTATCCTCCATGGTAATCGGTAAGGAAATGCAGTTCTTCGGCGCTCGCGCAAACCTCGCAAAATGTCTGCTTTACGCTTTAAACGGCGGGGTAGACGAGGTGTCCAAAAAGCAGATCGGCCCGAAGTACCGTCCGGTTACAGGCGATGTTCTCGATTTCGATGATGTCATGGAGAAGTTTTCTGACATGATGGAATGGCAGGCAGAGGTTTACGTTAATACTTTGAATGTGATCCATTATATGCATGACAAGTATTGCTATGAGAGAGCGCAGATGGCACTTCATGACAGAGATGTCAAGAGATATTTTGCAACCGGTATCGCAGGTCTTTCCATCGTTGCCGACTCTCTGTCCGCAATCAAATATGCAAAGGTCGAGGTAATCAGGGATGAAGACGGCGTAATTACCGACTTCAAGACGACCGGCGACTTCCCGAAATACGGAAACGATGATGACCGCGTCGATGAAATTGCACAGAAGATCGTATCCAAATTTATGACGGCGATCAGAAGAAATCATGTATATAGAAACGGAGTTCCGACGATGTCGGTTCTTACCATTACTTCTAACGTAACTTATGGCAAGGCAACAGGAAATACTCCTGACGGACGTAAGAAGGGACAGCCTTTTGCTCCGGGTGCCAACCCAATGCACGGGCGCGACTCCCATGGTGCGATTGCATCTCTGTCCTCCGTCGCAAAGCTTCCGTTTAACGATGCACAGGATGGTATTTCCAACACATTTACGGTCATCCCTGGTGCACTTGGCAAGGAAGATCAGGTGTTTGCAGGAGACATCGAGCTTGATCTTAGCAAATAAGGAGTAGTTCAGAAAGAGGCAGATTGATGGATGAAAAGAAAATGATTGACGATTTAGTATCATTCCTTGATGACTCGGTCAACGGAGGAGTGGGGCACTTAAACGTCGAAGTGGATTCTACAAAAGATGCGAAACGCAGTGTAGAAACAATGGGCTGTATCGATTGTTCCAGAACACCTCTGGCATGCAGCGCACCAACTCTTCACCAAGGCCTGGACGATTATGAATAAACGTTACCGAAAGGTATCACAATAACAAAAGGAGGATTTGTATTATGGCAGCAACAAACAGTGCACAGGTTGATAACCTTGTAGCTTTATTGGATGGTTACGCTACGAAAGGCGGGCATCACTTAAATGTAAACGTTTTGAACAGAGATACTTTGTTGGACGCACAGAAGCATCCGGAGAATTATCCTCAGCTGACGATTCGTGTTTCAGGATATGCGGTCAACTTCATTAAGCTGACACCAGAACAGCAGAATGATGTTATTTCCCGTACGTTCCACGAAGCAATCTAATCAAGAAGTTTAACAGATGCAAGCCTCTCTGCCGTGCGGAGGGGCTTGTTATTACCTATATGTATTATATGTATCATTGAAAGGGGCGCATAATTATGAAGGGACGAATTCATTCCATTGAAAGCTTTGGCACGGTAGACGGGCCGGGTGTGCGTTTTGTCGTATTTTTTCAGGGCTGTCCAATGCGCTGTCTGTACTGTCACAATCCGGATACATGGGAAGTAGCGGCCGGTACAGAGATGGAAGTAACCGAAATTCTTGACCAGTACGAAAGAAATAAAGGATTTTACAAGGAGGGCGGTATCACAGCCACCGGCGGCGAACCGCTCATGCAGATTGATTTTTTAATTGAG
>CAZBRY010000341.1:0-2062 GCA_964494285.1 uncultured Lachnospiraceae bacterium | reverse complement strand
TAAGGCGAGACAGTACGCTCTCCAGTGTGTCCGGCATGATGAGAGAAGCGATGTAGGAAACCTATACGATTAACGGCAAGACCTACAGTCTTTCTAGCTTCGGTATCAATACGCTCGGCTATTTCAATGCGGCGGATAACGAAAAGAACGCTTATCATATCAATGGTGATTTGGATGACGGTGATACTTCCGGCGAAACGGATAAGCTAAAGGCGGCGATCGCTTCTGATCCAAGCACAGTTGCGACATTTTTTCAAAAGCTTACTGGAGAGTTATATAACTCTCTTTCAAAAAAAATATCGAGGAGTGACAAATATAGCAGCTATGGCTCTGTCTATGATGATAAGAAGCTGCAAAGCGATTATGATGCCTATACGACTAAGATTTCTGATTGGGAAGATTATGTGGCTGAAATAGAAGAGCGCTATTACAAGCAGTTCAGTGCGATGGAAACAGCGCTCAGCAAGCTCAACTCTCAGCAGACCGCTTTTACAAATATGTTGGGCGGCTGATAACGATGATGGCGATTAGCGGTGAATCAAGGAGGAGAAACCATGGCGTCGATGATGAATAATGCCTACCAGCAATATAATAAAAATAAGATTTTGACAGCTTCTCCGACGGAGTTGACACTGATGCTTTACGAGGGAGCGATTAAATTCTGCAATATCGCAATCATGGGTATTGAGCAGGGCAGCGTTCAAAAGGCGCATGACAATATTATGAAGGTGCAGAGAATTATTGAAGAATTCCAAATTACGCTAAATTTTGATTATCCTATTGCGAATGATTTCAATAATGTATATAATTATCTTATCAAACGGCTTCGCGAAGCAAATGCGAAGAAGGATAAAGCAATTTTAGAGGAAGTGCTGGGACATCTGCATACGATGCGTGATACATGGAAGGAAGTCATGCGGCTGTCACACGTTTAATCGGAGATGAAATGGCGGACGAGAAGAAATATATTACAATTATGATTGAGAGCCTGCAGAAAAAGGAAGCGCTGCTCGACACCCTTCTTATAAAGAATGAGGCGCAGTCGGCCTGTATTCAGGGAAGGGAATACGAAGACATCAAATGGGACTCTTTCCAGGTGCTGATGGCGGAGAAGGACACTGCAATCGGCAGGATTAATGAGTTGGACGACGGTTTTGAGGCGCTTTATGCGCGGGTACAGGATGCACTGCGGGGAAACAAAGAGGCTTATGCGGAGGAAATCCGCACGATGCAGGAGCTAATTACAAGGATAACCGATAAGGGCATGGCAATTCGTGCCGGTGAGGAAGCGAACCGGAGCAGTATTGAGCGGATTCTCGGCAATGCCAAACAGCAGATCAGACAGTCTAAGGCAAGCGTGAAGGCGGCGAGTGACTATTATAAGACGATGAGTAAGGCGAGAACCGTTGAACCGCATTTCTTGGATCAAAAGAAATAAAAATAATTTTCAAAAAGATAATATTCAGGTATAAAGTATTTTATATTTATACCGATATATTATACAAGTAAAGGAACTTACTTACAAAAGCGAAGATGCTTGAAGGCGCGTACGGCCGGAAAGAATCGGAGCAAGCATTAAAAGTACCTAACAACTATGGCGGCATGGAAGCCGCGACACTTTCAAGGAGGAATCAATTATGGTAGTACAACACAATATGACAGCGATGAACGCTAACAGACAGCTTGGTATCACGACATCAAGTCAGGCAAAGGTTACAGAGAAGTTATCATCCGGTTATAAGATCAACAGAGCAGCAGATGATGCAGCAGGCTTGACAATCAGCGAGAAGATGAGAAGCCAGATCAGAGGTCTTACACAGGCTTCCTCTAATGCACAGGATGGTGTATCCTGCGTGCAGACAGCAGAAGGTGCTTTGACAGAAGTTCACTCCATGCTTCAGAGAATGAATGAGCTGGCAGTGAAGTCGGCAAACGGAACAAACACCACAGCAGACCGCGATGCGATCCAGCTTGAGGTGAAGGCTCTTGTATCTGAGATCCAGAGAGTTAAGCAGTCTACAGAGTTTAACACATTGAGCTTGTTAAACGGTACATTTGCAAC
>CAZBRY010000340.1:0-2117 GCA_964494285.1 uncultured Lachnospiraceae bacterium | reverse complement strand
GATGGAAAGCAATTTTCCGAATGACGGGAATATCAAAATAAGCGTCGGCACCGCAGCAAAAAAGACGGCAAGGCTTGCAATTCGGATTCCGGGTTATGTGAAGGAATGGCGGATTTCCATAGATGGTGCGCACATCGAAAGTCCGAAAACGGAAAATGGATATGTCATTTTGGAGCAGGAGTTTGAAAGAAACGCAATAAATGTAGAGTTTGCATTACCGCCGAGAATCGTAAGGGCCAATCCTCTTGTCAGGGAGGATATCGGGAAGGCTGCCGTGATGAAGGGGCCCGTCGTCTACTGCCTGGAGGAAACGGATAACGGCAGTAACCTTCCGGCAATCTACCTTTTGGCAGAGGAAGAATTAAAAGAGCATTACGAGGAGGAACTGCTTGGTGGGGCAACGGTTATCAAAGCGGCCGGAAAAAGGGTTACGCAGCAGGCTTGGGAAACAAAAGAGCTGTACGGGGGGCAAAGACCTGTTATGGAAAAACAAGAGCTTACCTTTATCCCCTATCCGTATTGGGGTAATCGAAAAACCGGAGAAATGCTCGTTTGGGTAAAAGAATTGTTCAATTGACGGATGGAAAATTAAAGGAGGATTTATGACATGAAAAAGAAAATCTTGGCTGTCCTTTTGACAGCGGCAATGTCGGTGAGCGTATTGACGGGCTGCGGCTCGGGCGCTTCAACAGATGCGGCGGCGCCTGCGGATACGGCGGCAGCGGCAGACACAGATACGGCAGTGGAGGCGGACGCGGATACGGCAGCTCCGGCAGAGACAACGAATGACGGAAAGGTACATATCACCTACGCACAGTGGGGAAATGATACGGAGACGGCAGCGACACAGGAGGTTGCTGATAAGTTTAACTCCGAGCAGGATGAGATCGTTGTAGAAGTATTGAAAATCGATCATGACAATTATGTGACAAAGCTGAACACGATGGCGGCAGCAGGAGAGCTTCCGGATACGGGTATTATGAGTGAAGCGGGCGTTTTGAACTTTGCCGAGAACGGTTTGCTGGCTGATATCAGCGAGATGTATGAGGAAGGCGAAGCGAAGCCGCTTGAGTCCCTGACCTTTAAGTTTGACGGAACGCCGGTCGCTTATTCCGCGGCAAACGAAGTGCTGAACTTGTGGTATAACATCGACCTGTTAAAGGAAGTATGCGAGAAGCAGAGCCTTGATCTGGCAGAAATGACACCTCCTGCATCGGCAGGTGCAGCCTGGGACTGGGATACATTTGTCAAGGTTGCTCAGACGCTGACAATAGATACGAGTGGAAGAAATGCGCTTGATCCGAGCTTCGATCCGGAGAACGTGGATGTTTATGGCTGTAACATCAACTCCCTGCCATGGCAGCTGGAGGTATGGGCAAAATCAAACGGCGGCGGTTACTACAGCGCTGACGGCAACACCTGTATTATTAATTCCGCAGAAACAGCAGAGGCGCTGCAGGCAGTTGCGGACCTTTCTATTAAATATCACTGCGCGCCTCCGGTAAGCTCCGCTTCCACAGCGCTCAGCAGCTCTCTTGGAACGGAAAAAGTCGTTATGTCAACGGATGGCGCGTGGAACGTAGGTACTTACCTTGGACCGGATGCACAGTTTGAATATGGCGTAGGCGTTCTTCCTTACTTTAAGGAAAAGGTAACGATCTGTACGGGCGGACCAAACGTCGTATTTTCGCAGACAGAGCATCCTGAAGAAGCGATGACATGGTTAAAGTGGTATTATAAAGAAGAGAATTCCTGGTCACTGATCGAAGCGGGTACGTGGATGCCGATTTTGGATTCCTGGTATACGGATCAAGCACAGACAGACAAGTGGATCAGCAACCCGAACTTCCCTGAAAAGGAAATGTATCAGACCGCGGTTGTAGACTACGCGAGAGACAATTCCCAGTCGACCTCCTGGTACTATGTAAACGGTACGGAGGAATTCAACAGTACGCTGGATACGGTGCTCTCCTACATCTGGACGGGCGACATGACGGCTCAGGACGCATTAAATCAGTATTTTGATGAATTAAATGGTATTTTTGAAGAAAATAATATGTAATAATAATAGGTAACATCAAGCAGAACAGCCGCCTGGCCGAATAGCAGTAGGGCGG
>CAZBRY010000339.1:0-2124 GCA_964494285.1 uncultured Lachnospiraceae bacterium | reverse complement strand
AGGGCAGGGTGCCGGATAACGTCCGGTGGAGGTGACTCCAAGGCCAGTGCAACAGAAATATACCGCCTGCTTTAAGCAGGTAAGGGTGGAAGGGCAGTGTAAGAGACTACCGCCTCTTTGGTAACAGAGAGGGCACATGTAAACCCCATTCGAAGCAAGACCGAATAGAAAGCGATACGGCTGCCCGTCGTGCTTTCAGGTGGGTCGCTTGAGGCTGCCGGTAACGGCAGTACCAGATAGATGATTGTCGGGGGCATTTCGATGCCTCAACAGAACCCGGCTTATCGTTTTGCTCCTGTTTTTATTGTTATTTACATGGTTTGATTGGTAAGGATTTGATTGGAGGCAAAAGAATGGAATATTTAAATAAACTAGGGAAGAGAGCCAGAGCTGCTGCGGAGGCAATGAATTTATTGACAGAGCAGCAGAAAAATGAAGGGCTTTTAAAGGTGGCAGAAGCGCTGCTTCAGGAAGAGACATTAATCATGCGGGAAAATGCGGTTGATGTGGAGCGTGCGGTAAAGGCAGGGACGTCTGAGGCGATGATTGATCGGTTGAAATTGAATCATGACAGACTGTGCAAAATGGCAGAGGGCTTAAGGCAAGTTGTTAAGCTGCCCGACCCAATTGGAGAGGTTTTGAGTGAGGATCATAGGCCGAATGGGCTGTTAATTAAAAAGGTGCGGGTTCCAATGGGCGTACTTGGTATTATTTATGAATCCCGTCCAAATGTGACGGCAGATGCGTTCGGACTTTGTTTCAAATCGGGCAATGCAGTCATTTTACGTGGTGGAAGCGATGCGATTCATTCCAATATTATGATCGTACAAGTCATGCGCGATGCGCTAAAAGCTGCCGGACTGCCACAGGATGCGCTGCTTTTGATTGAAAATACGGACAGAGAAGTTGTAACGGAGTTTATGAAGCTAAACGCCTATGTGGATTTGCTGATTCCGAGAGGCGGTGCGGGATTGATTCGTTCTGTTCTTGAAAATGCAACAATTCCCGTCATTGAGACCGGAACGGGCAATTGCCATATTTTTGTAGATGAGACAGCGGACATTAAGATGGCGGTTGACATTATTGACAACGCAAAGACACAGCGCATGGGAGTCTGCAATGCGTGTGAATCTCTACTTGTTCATGAGAAGATTATGGACAGGGCGATTCCTGCAATTTATGAACGACTAACGGGAAAACAGGTGGAAATTCGCGCGAGTGAAAAAGCGTTTTCCATATGTGCGGACTCCTGTCCAAAGATGAAACCCGCAGTCGAAGCAGATTGGGGAACCGAATACTTAGACGCGATTATTTCTTTGCAGATTGTTTCAGGTGTGGAGGAGGCCATTGCACACATTAACCGATATTCGACACACCATTCAGAAGCAATTATTACAAATAATATGGAAAATGCCGAACGGTTTCTAAACGGGGTGGACGCCGCGGCAGTTTATGTGAATGCTTCCACGCGCTACACGGATGGCTTTGAATTTGGCTTCGGTGCCGAAATCGGTATTAGTACACAGAAAATGCACGCGAGAGGGCCGATGGGGTTAAAAGAGCTTACCTCAATTAAATATAAAATATATGGAACCGGTCAGGTGAGGCCATAAACGGAAATTAAATAATTGGACGAAATAAAAAATATACAAGGCTATCATACAAAGCCTTGTATATTTTAATTCTGTCCGAATTTTACAGTCCGTGTCCGTTGTATTGTTCTTCACAGTATTTGCAGCGATAAACTTCTTTTTCGGTGTCGGTAAGCACAAAAATATGAGTCAGCTCCTGCTCGATGGAAGTAATGCAGCGTGGGTTTTTGCATTTGATGACGTTGCGGATTTCTTTCGGAAGAACCAGATCCTTTTTTTGTACGATTTCGCCGTCTTTGATGACGTTGATTGTGATGTTATGATCGATGAAACCGAGGATATCCAGATCAAGCATGTCAATATCGCACTCGACTTTCAAAATATCCTTTTTGCCCATTTTATTGCTCTTTGCATTTTTGATAATGGCAACGGTACAATCGAGCTCTTCTAATTTCAAATCATGATAAATGGACAGGCTTTTTCCGGCGTGAATATGATCCAGCACGAAGCCTTCTTCAATTTTGCCTACATT
>CAZBRY010000338.1:1251-2126 GCA_964494285.1 uncultured Lachnospiraceae bacterium | reverse complement strand
GAGCAGCCGTACAACTTGCGGTTTCGTATGTGCTTTATTTCGTCCTTTCATTATTTTCGACGCTCGCTGAAGCGTATTCCGCACTGCTTTCCCCACTGCTTTCCTTGTCCCCCGCCGCCATCATTTATGTCGGTTTCTTATCGCCGATTGGAGAAGAGCTTATTTTCCGCGGCCTGATTCTTGGCTATGCGAAGGAGCATGCGCCATTTTATGGTGCCAATGTGTTGCAGGCGGCGTTATTTGGCGTCTTTCACGGGAATCTTGTGCAGGGGCTCTATGCGTTTTTACTCGGGTTGCTGATTGGCTATCTTGTTCTGCTGTCCGGCTCGCTGTACAGCGGCATTATTTTTCACAGTGCCTTAAATTTCGCAGGACTCTATCTGGAACGCCTGCTCCCTACAGCGCTTCCCGCTGCGGTAAAGCTTGTGCTGATGGTTCTTGCCGCCGCGCTTTGTGTCTGGATCGTAAAGGCGCTGAAAAAGCAGTATTCCTGTTCCTGATTTTTATTTTAATTTGCGAAGCTCCTCCTCCCGGTACTGCCGGGGGGATTTTTTTGTCATGCGCTTAAACATCGTTATGAAATAGTTATAATCGGAAAACCCGCAAATATCGGATATTTCTCCGATTCTTTTTTCCGGCTCTTCGATCAAAAGCATTTTTGCCTGTTCGATGCGCTGCTTCCTGATATATTCCGCGATCCCCATCCCATAGTTCTGTTTCGCAATATTATAAAGATGCGTCCGGCCGATCTGAAATTCCTCACAGAGCCGGCGGGCGTCGATATTTTCCGTTAAATGCGCCTGAATATAGCCGTCGATAAGCATCGGCAGATTCTGCTGCTTTAAAACGACCATACACTCCATACAAAGATAGGA
>CAZBRY010000338.1:0-1241 GCA_964494285.1 uncultured Lachnospiraceae bacterium | reverse complement strand
TGCGAGGAAGATAAAATATATTCGTTCGGAATGACCGGGCTTTCCAGACAGGCGGCTTTCAGCAGGGACAGATCGACCTGATAGGCGCCGCAGCGCCGTTTGATTTCCTTCCACCCTGTTTCGTGGTCGGGATAGGAAAATACGTGTCCGAAAAATAAATATCCGATCAAAATATTCCCGAGATAAATCGGAGAGATCGCTTCGGTCAGGCCGGCATGACACCGGTAAATGTAGGTGGAATGGCGGCTTGAGGCGATGATGCAGGCGTCCTTGTCGCACAGGCGGCACTGTTTTTCGGCATCAGCATCGCTTCTGAGCGCCCGGCAGAAGGGCGCGATTTCCTCGGGGTAAGCGACGAGTTCTTCAAAACGGTCGTTAAAGACCGTGATGCGGATTTTCGTCAGATTATAAAAGTCCTGCAGAAGCTCTTTTAATTTGGTCAGATCAAACGTAGATACGATAGGGAGCAACTCCTTTCGATGCGCGCTTCCATTCGTTGCAGCGCGATATCCTATATAATCATATTATATTCCTATGGCGAACAAATTCAAAGTAAAAAGGACATAATTCTATATCAAACGTTTTTTAACTTGTTAAAATGAAACTATGGAGCGGTTTACGCCGCAGAAAGGAAAGGCAGGAGGATTATTATGTTAGTGACGTTAAAGGAAATCATGAAAACGGCGGAAGAGAGCAGGATCGCGGTCGGCGCGTTCAATACGCCGAATCTGGAAAGTCTGCGGGCAATTTTAGAGGCGGCTCAGGAGCTTGCACTTCCGGTCATCATCCAGTTTGCACAGTGCCATGAGGAGCTTGTGCCGCTTTCCCTTATTGGGCCGGTGATGATTGAGATGGCAAAAAAGGCGGACGTGCCTGTCTGCGTGCATCTGGATCATGGAGAGACGCTGGATTATTTGCATCAGGCGCTTGAAATCGGCTTTACATCGATCATGTACGATGGTTCCGTGCTTTCGTATGAGGAAAATATGGCTAACACAAGGCTGGCGGTCGAGATGGCGAAGAAAACCGGCGCGAGCGTGGAGGCGGAGCTGGGCTCGATGGGAAAGCGGGAATCCAACGCAGGCGATTCTGCGGAGGATGGCGGTGACAATAAAGTTTATACGGATCCGAAGCAGGCGAAGCAGTTTGTGAAAGAGACGGGAATCAATGCACTCGCTTGTTCGTTCGGTACGACGCATGGGATTTATCTGACCGCGCCAAAGCTGGATTTCGGGATCGTT
>CAZBRY010000337.1:1299-2134 GCA_964494285.1 uncultured Lachnospiraceae bacterium | reverse complement strand
TAGAATCTCGGTTTTCGACTGTCTCTTCAAAGTGTGAGGGTGCTGATTGACGGGAAAGAAGTCTATGAGTACGGACATCACTTAAAGAAACCACTCTGGAAATCGGGCGGAAGCCTCTACGTGCTGATCCCGCTGACTGATGCGGATGCGGGAAAGCTGATGGAAATCGAATTGGATTCACCATACAGGAGCAACCGAGGCGTTGTTAATGAGTTTTATTTTGGGGAAAAGACATCTATTTTTCAGGAAATATACCGAATGTTCTATTCAAGACACATGATCGCCGTACTGCTTATCATTGTCGGTTTTTTGCTGATTGCTGTTGCAGCTGTCAGAGAACTACTCCATAAGAAGAATAATCGGAAGGTGCTGTATCTTGGTCTGTTTATTCTGCTGCTGTCCTCATGGATTTTGATGGAAGGGAAAATCATACAATTTACCATTGGAAATAGTTATTTCATATATGCGGTTACTTTTTTGAGTTTGCTGTTGTTTCAAGTTCCGATGTTAAAATATATAAATATTGTTCAGGACTGTAGATATCAAAAATGGCATCTTGCGCTGGAACTTTTCTGTTGTGTCAATGCGGCGGTCAGTATTCTGCTGCAGGCATTTGGGATCCTTGATTTGTATGAGACGTTAATCGCAAGCAATTTCATCATGCTTTTATCCGCAGTATTAATGAGTGTCACGACGGTCTGCTGCTGGTTTGTACATAGGGACAGAAACACACTTCCTCTGCTGTACGGTTTGTTAGGGCTGGTTCCTTTCGGATTAATAGAGGTCTTAGTACAGTACTGGGATAACAGTTATAAAAAGACGGGGGCTATCTTTT
>CAZBRY010000337.1:0-1289 GCA_964494285.1 uncultured Lachnospiraceae bacterium | reverse complement strand
ATATGGATGAAGTCGAGAGGCTTGTGGCAAGTGATGATTCTATCAAGGGAATCTTTGTTCTCGAACGTGAAAAGGAGCAGGCGATCAAGGAAAGCATGGATAAAAGCATTTTTCTGGCAAACATGACTCATGAAATTAGAACGCCGATGAATGCGATTGTCAGCATGTCGGAGCTTTTGACACACTCGAAGGATCTGTCAAAAAACAATATGGAATATGCAATGATGATTCATAGTTCCTCGCAGAATCTGCTTACAATTATTAATGATATTTTAGATTACAGCAAGTTTTCAGCAGATAAGTATGATATTCTGGAAGAACCATATTCATTAAACGGAATGCTCTCTAATGTTCGGGATATTATTGCAATTCGGGCACAGGAGAGGGAGCTTATGTTCTTGCTTAAATGGAACTCACAGCTGCCCGACTGTCTGATCGGGGATGAAGGGCGTGTTAGACAGATTCTTTTAAATCTATTGAACAATGCGGTAAAATATACGGATGCCGGTTTTATTTGTTTAGAGGTTGACAGTACTTCGGTTGCGGATGATAGGATTAGGCTTATCTGCACAGTTACCGATACCGGAATTGGTATCCGAGAGGAGAATCAGGAGAGCCTGTTTGAAGAATTTACACAGGTAGATTCAGAGAAAAACAGAGAGCGGGAAGGAACCGGACTTGGACTGGCGATTTCTAAAAGGTTTGCACAACTCATGAACGGCACGGTATCTGTTTACAGCGTTTACGGAGAGGGAAGCAGTTTCACAATGAACATCGAGCAGAGGGTTGCGGATCTTACTCCTGCGGTTTATAATGATGAGCCGGGGAAATATCGCGCCTACGTGTTTTTGAAAGGAGAAGAGAGAGAGGCGTTTGTAAAGCTTCTAAATCTTCTAATGATTCAGATAGAAGAGGGAACGGATCCGTATGCGGCAGAGGATCTGGACGATAGGTTGCTGTTCTTTGATGCGAGTGCATACTCAGAGAAGGATGTGGATGCATGGAAAAAAGCGTATCGGCATACGAAGCTCATTGCGCTCGCCTCTGTGAATGAGATTATAACGGGTGACGAGAGCTTGCCGTCTCTTAGGAAGCCTGTCCTTCCGGCTGATATCATGAATTTGCTGTATGGAAAATTGAAGTCTGTAAAAGTGCAGGAGAGCAGGCAAAGTGAAGAGTTCACGGCTCCTGATTTCAAAATCCTTGCGGTAGACGATAACCGGGTCAATCTGATTATTATCAGGGAAGTACTGAAGCGTTATGAAATGCAGGTCTTTACGGTGGAAAGT
>CAZBRY010000336.1:0-2151 GCA_964494285.1 uncultured Lachnospiraceae bacterium | reverse complement strand
GGAGAAGTGTTACATCATTCCGTAATGCCGCAGATGATATTTCAGGATCCTTATGGTTCCCTAAATCCGGTTAAACGGATCGGCTGGATGTTGGAAGAGCCGCTGCGGGTTCGGGGAGGTTTTACGGAAAGCGAACGGAAAGAGCAAGTGCTTGCGATGCTTGAAAAGGTTGGATTGGAGGAGAGGCTGAAAGATCGCTATCCGGGAGAACTGTCGGGCGGACAAAGGCAGCGGGTTTGTATTGCGCTTGCATTGATGCTCGAGCCGAAACTGATTATTGCGGACGAACCTGTTTCCGCACTGGATGTAACCGTACAGGCGCAGATTATGGAGCTGCTCCTTAGATTGAACCAGGAGCTCGGAGTGGCCATTCTCTTTATTTCCCATGATTTAATGGTCGTCTATCAGCTTTGCAGCCGGATCCTTGTTATGAAAGAGGGGCAGATTATTGAGCAGGGCAGTGACCGGGAAATTTACTTTAATCCTCAGGAAAAATATACGAGGGAGTTATTAATATCAGCAGGGATTCGATAGTATTTTTATAAATGATATAAAGTTATTTAAATAATAACCGATATAATGATTGAAACCCAATGGAAGTTGCAGTATAATAAACAGATAACGCATTATGTTAATCAGATACATGACATGGATAAGTCGAGCAGGGAAGTGAGAAAATGGCAATTAACGGATTAAGTCAATATGATTTATATTCCTCTTACAATAGCATCAATGCGATGGATCGGATTCCCAAAGTAAGTCCTCAGGAAATGGATAAGCAGGGTAACTCCCCCGTCATCGATACCCAGGCTGTGCAGCAGCCAGAGAATTCTAAGCCATTAGCTTTAGATTTAGAAGCAGTCAGGCCGCGAGAAGATGCGAGTCTTGAAAATATCTCCTTGAGTTTCAAATCAAACAGTGAGTTTGAGATGAAGGGCAGGGACAGCAGTTTAAAAGCGCTTGATGTGGAAAAGGCAATATCGGATATGCAGAAGGATCAGTCGCTTTTACAGTACCAGTATTTTGTTGGAGATTCTAACATCATCCGCAATGACGAAGACGGGGTTGTTTTTCAGAAAGCTCCGCAGAGTTTATAAAACCTCTTGCTTTGGCGGGAGGTTTTTTATATAATTAAGCCTATTGGGGGCAAAAGTAGATAAGAGGATGGTTTTTGTGATGAGGATATCAAAGGAAAAGAGAGTCAGGCTGTTGGCAGGTATGGGACTGCTCTTGATTGCTTTTATATGGGGATTTGCGTTTGTTGTGGTAAAGAATTCCCTTGTGTATATACTGCCAACTTATATGTTGGCATTTCGGTTTACAATTGCGGGTGTGGCATTGGCGGTTGTTTTCTGGAAAAGAATTTTGAAGTTGAATCGGCAGCTTGTGCTTCACGGTGCGGTGCTGGGTGTGTTTCTTTTTATGGCATATTTGCTTCAGACGATCGGCTGTAACTATACGACCGCCGGAAAGAATGCTTTTTTGACGACGATTTATGTGATACTTGTACCATTTTTTCATTGGGCGGTCAGCAAGATCAGACCGGATGGCTATTGTGTCACGGCTGCGTTACTTTCTGTTGTGGGTATCGGACTGCTTTCCCTGCAGGGGGATTTGTCGGTCAATATCGGCGATCTGCTGACTTTGTGCAGCGGTATTTTTTTTGCATGGCATATGATTTTTATCGATCGGTTCACCGAAAAGGAAGATCCAATTGTGCTTGCGGCGCTGCAGATTATGTTTGCGGCTGTTTTTTCCTGTGTGGCGGCACCTGTCATAGACGGAGACTTTCCGCAGGACGTTTTTCAGCCCGATATGATTATCGGAATGCTTTATTTGGGAATTCTTAGTACAATGGTTGGCTTTCTGCTACAAAATGTGTGTCAGAAACATACGCATCCGGCAACCTCTGCGCTGCTCATGTCAACAGAGTCAGTTTTTGGGGCATTATGTTCCGCGATATTCCTGCATGAGGTTATGAGCGGTCGCATGATGTTTGGATGCGGCTTACTGTTTATGGCGATTGTGCTTGCAGAGGTGAAGCCGGGCAAAAAATGTATGGCGAAAGGATCGTAAAATGTTTGATTGTTTTTTTCCGGACGAATGTGCCGCTTCCGCTTATAAAATTGATTATGAAACACTTTATCGGGA
>CAZBRY010000335.1:0-2161 GCA_964494285.1 uncultured Lachnospiraceae bacterium | reverse complement strand
AGCTTTTGGACGGTAATTTTCCCGCGAAGATGCAGGATTTATTTTTGGGAAAAGAAGGGCTTTTTCCGACCCCTAAGGAAATCAGCTTTGGCTGCAGCTGCCCTGACTGGGCGCTGCTGTGTAAGCATGTGGCGGCTGCATTATATGGCGTAGGTGTGCGGCTTGACGAACAGCCGCTGCTATTTTTTGAACTTCGTGGAATTGATGCCGGTAGATTTATTGATGTGGCGCTTGCGAACAGGGTAGAAGCAATGCTTACAAATGCGGACAAGGCTAGCAGACGAGTTATTTCTGAGGATCATCTGGGTGGATTGTTTGGTGTGATCTGAGTAAAAAATGGATTTGTGTTTTGCAAGCCGGTTTGATGTTGGCAGAAGATCCCGGAGTTAGGTAAACTGTTTGCCATTATGGACAACCAGCGCTCTTTTGGTGTTTAAAGAGATGTGCTGGTGGATGGGCTGCAGTACTAGTTTGAACAGGCAAATGTGTCTGAATTGAAGTTGAGACGGACGTTTGAGGGTATCCAGATAGTACAGGGGCGAGAATCGCCCTTAATATGCATGATTTTTAGAAATAAAATAATTATAAAGTTATTTTGTTATTGCATGTATAAAGTTGACGTTTCAGATCTTAATGTCAATTTTGAGATATTCATGTCGTAATTAGAAATGTTTTTGAAATATTCATGTCATTTAGTGCGATAATTCGAATAATATTCATTGATATTCGCATGAGTATATGGTATATTATAGTCAGAACCTTAAAGGAGAGCTGATTATGTATCGAAAAATTATGAGTTTTTTAGAAACGTGGAAAGAAAGCAAACATCGTAAGCCCCTAATTTTGCAGGGAGCCAGACAAGTTGGCAAAACCTATTCTATTCTGGAGTTTGGTCGTACCCATTATGAAAATGTTGCTTATTTCAACTTCGAAACCAATCCAAAGCTGAATGAAACCTTTGAGGAAAACATCAGTCCCGATTATCTGATCCCTATTCTATCGCATATTGCAGGGCAGACAATAGTTACGGAAAAAACGCTGATTGTATTTGATGAGGTGCAGTTATGCGAAAGGGCCTTGACAAGCCTGAAATACTTTTGCGAGGACGCCGCGGATTATCATATCATCGTAGCGGGAAGTCTGCTCGGCGTTGCGGTTAACAGAGTAAAGTTTTCATTTCCTGTCGGCAAGGTTGATATGAAGACCCTGTATCCTATGGATATGGAGGAATTTATGTTAGCCTGTGGCGAAGGTGACCTTGTAGAGCAGATTAAGAAATGCTTTGGGGAAGATACACCTTTGCCTTCTGCATTGCACGATGCAGCAATGCAGCTTTACCGTCAGTATCTCATTGTTGGCGGTATGCCTGAATGTGTGATGCAATTTGTGGAAACAAAGGACTATATCCTTGTTCGTCACACGCAGAATACGATTTTGACGAGTTATCTCAATGATATGAGTAAGTATAACAACTTAAATGAAATTAAGAAAACCAGACTTGCTTATGATAACATCACCGTGCAGCTCTCAAAGAAAAATACTCGTTTCCAATACAAACTGATCAAGAAAGGTGGCAGAGCTTCCGAGTTTGAGAACGCTATCGAATGGCTTTGCCTGTCTGGCATCGTGTCGCAGGTTTACAAGGTGCAGCAAATTAAGAAACCGCTTGAAAACTACCGTGATATTGACGCATTCAAAATCTATGTGTCGGATCTGGGCCTGCTTTGCGCAAAGAAGGACTTGGCGGCAAACGATATCCTCTATATGGTTGAGGAAATCAACGATTTCAAAGGCGGTATGGCGGAGAACTATGTCAATGTGCAGTTCTCCATTAACGGCTATCAAACTTATTATTGGGAGTCCGAGCGCGGGGCTGAAATCGATTTTGTTATTCAGCGTGACGGGCAGCTTATCCCCGTTGAGGTCAAGTCTGCCGATAACACGAAAGCCAAGAGTTTAAGGGTCTATATGGAAACCTACAAACCTGCGTATGCAATCAAGCTCTCTGCAAAGAATTTCGGCTTTGAGGACGGTAAAAAGACTGTTCCGCTTTATGCTGCGTTTTGTATCTAAACAAAAGTTGTTTGTGTAAGTAATTTATAGAGGAAGTTATTTTCAAAAAACATGCCTATATTGAAATGCTGTCATATGATAAAATTAT
>CAZBRY010000334.1:972-2163 GCA_964494285.1 uncultured Lachnospiraceae bacterium | reverse complement strand
TTTTGGAAGCGGAGGGCTATGCAGAAGCAGTGCACGGAAAGGGAACCTATTGCACCGAACGCTTTCGACAAAGGGAGATCTCGCACAATATTGCGGTCGTGACAACCTATATTTCTGATTATATTTTTCCCAGGCTGATCCATGGCATCGATAATGTCCTGACAAAGGAGGGTTATAGCATCATCCTGAAGAATACTGGAAACAGTCAAAAGAATGAGGCGAAAGCGCTGGAAGATATTATGACTAAAAACATTGACGGACTGATCATTGAACCCAGCAAAAGTGAAATTTTCTGCAGGCATATGCACCAGTACGAGCAGCTCGATCGGATGGGGATTCCTTATGTTTTTCTGCAGGGTACATACCCACAGATGAAGGACAAGCCCAATATTGTCATGGATGACGTGGAAGGTAGCTATCTGCTGACAAACTATTTGATCGAGCTTGGACATCGGAACATAATCGGTATTTTTAAAATCGATGACGGACAGGGGGTCGCGCGCCACAAAGGGTATATCAAAGCAATTGGGGAAGCCGGACTTTCATATGATCCCGACGATGTCATTTTGTTCCATACGGAAGACCGGGGAAAGAAGCCGGCCGGTATGGTCAGGCAATTTATCGATGAAAAAAAACCGATGGATGCGATTGTGTGCTACAACGACCAGACGGCGCTTGAGGTCATTCAGGTGCTGGAGGCAAATGGGCTTCGGGTTCCGCAGGATATTTCGATCACAGGTTATGATAACTCCTTTATCGCGGAAAACGGTTCGGTAAAACTGACGACGATTGCGCACCCGAAGGAACGGCTCGGGGAGATGGTTGCGAAGTTGCTGCTTGAGAAAATAAACGGTGTGAAGGACAGCGACAGCCGGGTGGAACGGGTGGTGAAGCCGGAGTTGATCATCCGCGAGTCATGTATGGGGAGAAAATCGGACAAGTTCGTGGGAAAATCATAAAAAATCAGCTATTTAGAGGAAAAAACAACTTGTACATAAAACCATACAAGTTTTATACTGGACTTGTAAGCAAGAGGCTGTGCCGCAGGATGGCAGTCAGCCGTAACGATAATCAGTATAGGAGGGTCATCATGAAGACAGGAAAGAATTATAAGTTTTGGTTTTGCACGGGTTCACAGGATTTATATGGAGAGGAATGCTTGACAAGAGTCGCACAACATTCCAAGATTAT
>CAZBRY010000334.1:0-962 GCA_964494285.1 uncultured Lachnospiraceae bacterium | reverse complement strand
ACTAAGGCCAGATAATGATTTTGATATTCGAATAGACAATCGATGGGGTATATTGACTTTAGATGGTCTTGAAAAAGTTGCAATAAAATATTCAGAGAGGATACCTACCAAACATTCCAAAATTATTGTTGAGGAGCTGAACAAGTCGGGCGCACTGCCCTTTGAGCTTGTCTGGAAGCCGACCTTAATTACCAATGAGCTGATCAGGAGGACATTTAATGAAGCAAATGCGGACGAGGAGTGCGCAGGTGTCATTACCTGGATGCATACCTTTTCGCCGGCGAAGTCATGGATTCTCGGTCTGCAGGAATACAGAAAGCCCCTTTGCCATTTACACACACAGTTTAATCAGGAAATTCCTTATGATACGATTGATATGGATTTTATGAATGAAAATCAATCTGCGCATGGCGACAGGGAATATGGACATATCGTGACACGTATGGGGATCGAAAGAAAAATCATTGTCGGTCATTGGGATACGGACGCAGTAAAGGAAGCGTTGGCAGGCTGGATGCGGACGGCGATCGGTCTTGCGGAATCCTCTCATATCAGAGTGTGCCGGATTGCGGACAACATGAGGAATGTTGCTGTAACGGAAGGTGACAAGGTAGAGGCACAGATTAAGTTTGGCTGGGAAATCGATGCATATCCAGTCAATGAAATTGAAGAATATGTAGCAGCCGTTCCACAAAACGAAATCAAGGCACTCGTGGAGGAATATTATGATAAGTATGAAATTTTGCTTGACGGATGGGATGTTGCCGAATTTGAGCGCCATGTGTCGATTCAGGCCGGAATTGAAATCGGCTTTGAGAAGTTTTTGGAGGAGAAGAACTACCAGGCGATCGTCACCCACTTCGGAGATTTAGGTCGTCTGCAGCAGCTTCCGGGTCTCGCTATTCAGAGACTGATGGAAAAGGGCTATGGCTTTGGCGGCGAAGGCGACTGGAAAACGGCGG
>CAZBRY010000333.1:0-2196 GCA_964494285.1 uncultured Lachnospiraceae bacterium | reverse complement strand
GGCTTCAATTCCGGAAGTATCAAAGATGGTCATAGAAGCAAGATTAGAATCAATACGTTGGCAGATCGGTTCAGTTAAGTCGACCAGATGGTCAAACATCGATTGTAAGTCCATTAGAAAATCCTGTTTGAAGCGAGTGAATTTAGAGGCGTCGGGAACAACATCGAAGCCACAGAAATCTCGTAATTCTTGAGAGTATTTTAAAAATACAATCAAAAGAGTGTCAGTTGGGATTGAGAAAATACGCTGAATGAGAAGAGCTTTAATCATTGGATAAAGCTGGTGTTTACGAGGTCTTCCAGTAGAAGCGTGAAAATGAGTAACAAAAGAAACAGGAACAATTTCATCAAGATCAATGGCTTGATCGAGTAGAGAAAGAAACTGATATTTGTCATTATCAAATTTATTTTGGCAATCATCAAAAACTTCTGCCAAAGTGAGCTGTCTATGTGGTATCATAATGGTACATCTCCTTTTGGTGGATTGGTTAATAGTTTCTCGGCAATTCTATTTTACCATAAACCATTGAGGAGATGTTTTGTTTTATAAAAGTAACAATCCCGTATTTATGCGGGTTGTGGCGTTTCACAAACGCCTATGCAAACTTTATAAGGAAAGGGAGAAGAAAAATGAAATTGAAAAAAGTGACGGCAGCAATCTTATTAGTAGTACTTGTGGGGGCATCGTTAACTGGATGTCAAAAGGGTAAAGAAAGCGTTGACGCAGCAAGCACCGGCAGCGGTGAGGAAATGGCCGCAAATGAAAACAGCGGCGATACTGCCGATAATACAAAATCCAGTGAGGGTACAAAAGAAATAGCAGTTATGGTCCCAAGCGCCGACCATGGATGGACAGGAGCAGTTCTTTCTTACGCACAGGAAGAGGTAGACGCTCTGAGTGCAGATCCGGCCATCAGTGAGAAATATACGGCAAAGGTGTATGCGGCAACAGACGTAGAAAACCAAATCCAGCAGGTGGATGATTTGTTATCAAATACAAACACTTTGGCGGGAATTGTTATTTTGCCTTATGACAATGGTTTACAGTCTACGCTGGAGAAAATTGCGGCAGCAGATATTCCCTTTGTACAATTTGACAGGGTTATTCAAAGTGATGTGATTGATGCAAAGGTAGTTGCTAATGTAAAGGGTGATAATGAAGGAATTGGATATGAAACAGGAAAAAGATTCCTCGCTGCAGGTTTAGCAAAAGATGATTATGTATATGAAATGATAGGTGATAACTCTTCTGTTCCCGAGCTGCGGTCGAAAGGCTTCAGAGCGGCCCTTTCAGAAGCGGGCTGGTCCGATGAAGAAATTGATGAAGTAGTTGTAAAATCAGCAGCGACAGGCTGGAGCAGGGATACGGGAAAGGAATTATTTGAATCCTGGTTCAGCAGCGCTCAATGTGATCCTTCTAAGACCAACTGGATTTTTACCCATGATGATGAAATTGCTATGGGCGTTATGGAATCCATGAATGGTTCCGCACTGGACGAGAGTAAAAAGGAAGCCTTTTTATCTGACTTTAAAGCCTTGGGCGGCTCCTCGGGACTTGCTGAAATTTATGCGGTGCTGAAGGATAAGCATCAGACGATCGCATTGCCATCAACCTTTGATCTTTTTTCTGTAACATATGATCCTGCTATGATTATGGAAGCAACAGAAGTTATGGTAAAGTACTTAAATGGGGATTCCGGTATTGAGCAGGATTATGTAATTCCCGTAAGTGTGGTAGATCCCACGAATGTAAGTGAGTTCCAGCCATTCGGTTCATACGAAGAAAAATAAATTACTGGTCCAATTACTGGTCCATAATAATATTTACTTGATATCCCTGCATCAATTTGATGCAGGGTATCAAATAATAGCATGACAAGGGGAAATTATTATGGAATTACTAAAAATGGAAGGTATCTGTAAATCCTTTTATGGCGTTCCCGTATTGGATAATGTATCTCTTCATATAGAAACAGGAGAGATTCATGCGCTGCTCGGGGAAAACGGGGCGGGAAAATCCACTTTAATGAACATTCTTGCCGGCGTTTATACCAAAGACAAGGGAACGGTTGTTTTTGACGGTAAAAAATTATCGGACGGCTCCATCAGAAATGCGGAGGAAGCCGGAATTGCTTTTGTACATCAGGAACTTAATGTATTTAATGATTTAAAGGTCTATGAAAATCTTTTTTTAAAT
>CAZBRY010000332.1:0-2202 GCA_964494285.1 uncultured Lachnospiraceae bacterium | reverse complement strand
TGATGGCACGGATACAAATCTCCCGAAGGCGCCACAGCGAGATACTCCGTTCCCGAACCGCAGCCTGATAGACGCTTTGCCACGCACGGACCGCCCGATAGATCAATCATAAAGTGAAAAAAGTTCACGCCTTTTCCCTCTTTTTTTCTTTTCAATAAATCCTTTGCAAGCAGATCGTATTGTTCCAGAATGATGGGAATATCCTCCTCACGGATCGCATAGGGTTCGCTTTCCTCAGCTACAACCGGCTCCACCGAGATCTGCTCAAAGCCTAGATCTGCAAGATGTTTCACATCCTCGGAAAAGTCTAGATTATTCCTTGTAAACGTTCCTCTGACATAATAGTCCGTCTGATTCCGAGTTTCGGCCGCCTTAATGAACTTCGGCAGAATTTTCTCGTAGCTTCCCTGCCCGCCGCGGTACGGACGCATCCGATCATGAACCTCCTTGCGGCCGTCGATGCTTAAGACAAGATTGCTCATCTCCTTGTTGGCAAATTCCAAAATTTCATCATTCAGCAATACGCCGTTTGTCGTAAGTGTAAAACGGAATTTTTTATGATAAGGCTCCTCCAGGCTTCTGCCATAAGCAACAAGATCCTTCACTACCTGAAAATTCATAAGCGGCTCTCCGCCAAAAAAATCAACCTCCAGATTGTGCCTGCTGCCCGAGCTTTTCACAAGAAAATCAAGTGCCTTCTTTCCGATCTCATAGCTCATCAGTTCCCGTTTGCCATGGTATTCACCCTCTTCGGCAAAACAATATCTGCAGGCGAGATTACAGTCATGCGCAATATGTAAACACAACGCCTTTACAACTGTTTCCCGCTTCTTAAAATCTGTAATATAAGACTCATAAATATCCTCTGTAAAAAGCGTCTCTGCTTCGATCAGCTCCACAATTTCTGCATATGCCTCTTTCAGTAACTCTGCCGGATAGTCGGAAAGCGCCTTTACAAGCATGTCCGAAAATGCCTCGAATGGCTTCGCCTTCACTTCATTGTCCGACAGCATATCGCTTATCTTCTCTTCTTCCGCAAGAGGAGCGAGCAGCTCTATCATGTCATACACAAGCGCGTCCACAACATGGATCGAACCGCTGTTGACATCCATTACAATGTGAAATCCGTTATTTTTATATTGATGTATCAAAATCATTCCCCAATTCCGAATAATAAGCAGCGGTCGCGGACCGCTGCTGCTCTGTTTTATTTATTCATCCTGTTATTTACTTACTCTTTTCGCAGCTCTGGTTTCCAACAGTGCAAGAAGTCTTGCAGGCTGACTGGCAGGATGTCTGACATTCGCCGCATCCGCCCTTCTTCATTGATTTCTTAAAATCCTTTGTATTTAATGTCTGAATATGCTTCATAATTCCCATTCCTCCTTATCAAATGCTTTAATCAGTATAGCATAAACGGTATGTATTGAAAAGCCCTTTTTTATGCCACCATCCCGCCGAACGTCCCGCTCAGCGAACACATCAGAAATGTCGTTAAAAATGCGCTCATGCCGCCGTCCATTCCTTTGTTCACGAGCAGGGAAACAAGCATCAGCACCAGAAAATATGCCGCACCTCCGCACAGCCCCCAAACAAATTTTTTATTTTTGAATTTCTTCCCCAAATAAAGGCCCGCCAAAAACGTGGACAAAATATAAATCACGATAATCCCGATGTTGACCGCCTGCTCTGAAAGCTGCAGCTTAAACAAAAGCGATGCAAGCACAATTAACAAAAGCCCCGTAATGATGTAAGCGCCCAGCAGCGCCTTTAAAACCCAGATCACCCTCTGATCTACCTTCATGAACTGCTTCATACCATCACCCTCCTACTCCATGTATATTCGTAGGAGATGCGATTATTCACAAAAATATGGCAGACTTTCGGAGGAATTTCCTATATAAAAGCAAACGCAGCCGCAAGCCGCTCCATAGCCTGTTTTAACACCTCTCGCGGACAGGCGATGTTCACCCGCGCAAAACCGCTGCCCTCGGGACCGAACATCGTCCCGTCGTCAAGCCAGAGCTTCGCCTTCTCCATCAGCAGCTCATGCAGATGCTGATCCGAATAGCCAAACGAAGTAAAATCCAGCCAGAGCAGGTAGGTCCCCTCCGGTTCAATGAGCTGCACGCCGGGCAGCCGCTCTTTTAAAAAGCTGCGGACGTACGCCACACTTTCACTCAGATACGCCCTGCACTCCTC
>CAZBRY010000331.1:0-2203 GCA_964494285.1 uncultured Lachnospiraceae bacterium | reverse complement strand
GTGTACATGGCGGCGGCAGTCGGCGTAACACCGGACAGACCGATTCTCATTGACCGCTTCCTACACAATGCGCTTGAATGTGAAGCCGACGCGATCAGTGACGGCGAGCATGCGTTTGTGCCGGCTGTTATGGAGCACATTGAGCTTGCCGGGATTCATTCGGGCGACTCGGCCTGCGTGCTTCCATCCATTAGCATTTCGCCGGAAAATGTGGTGACAATCAAGGACTATACAAAAAAGATCGCACAGGAAATGCAGGTGCGGGGTCTGATGAATATGCAGTATGCAATTGAGGACGGAAAGGTCTATGTGCTCGAGGCAAATCCGAGAGCCTCCCGTACGGTTCCGCTTGTTTCAAAGGTATGCAATATACGTATGGTGCCGCTTGCAACGGAAATCATTACGTCCTCGATTACGGGCAGGCCGTCGCCTGTGCCTGCTTTGACAGAGAAGAAGTTTGCCCATTATGGAGTTAAGGAAGCAGTGTTCCCGTTCAATATGTTCCAGGAGGTTGATCCGCTGCTCGGACCGGAAATGCGCTCGACAGGCGAAGTCCTCGGAATGTCTTCCGATTTTGGAGAGGCATACTTTAAGGCACAGGAGGCGACACAGACCAGGCTTCCGCTTTCCGGTACGGTACTGATCAGTGTCAATGACCGTGATAAGGCAGAGCTTGTGGAGGTGGCAAAGGGCTTCCGCAGCTGCGGCTTCAAAATTATTGCAACAGGCGGAACATGCGATATGATCACGAAAGCCGGCATTCCGGCAGTCAAGATTTTCAAGCTGCAGCAGGGCAGACCGAACGTGCTTGATGCGATTACAAACCATGAAGTCAGCATTGTCATCAATACACCGGACGACAAGAAGGGAGCAACTGACGACAGCTATATCCGTAAGGGCGTCATAAAGGCGCGCATTCCATATGTAACAACGATGGCGGCGGCCAAGGCTTCGATCGAAGGGATCCGTGCGATGCAGAACCATAAGGGCAGCGTAAAGTCCTTACAGCAGTTCCACGCAGAAATCCAATAATGACCCTTTTGTCACAAATGTCGGTGGATGTAGAAAAATATTGCATTCATAAAAATTATATGCCATAATTAATAATATATAAATGCTGAATTATGATAAATAATTCAGCATTTATTCTTTATAGGGCATTGGTAGCGGTGGGAAAGTGGGGCACTACTTATGGATAGAAGAATTAAGATTCTGATTGTGGATGACAGCAGTATCAACAGACAGATTTTAAGCATGTTATTTGATGCAGATTATGAAATACTGGAGGCAGATGATGGTACAACGGCATTACAGGTACTTTCCACCCAGACGGTCGATGTTATTATTCTAGACATTATCATGCCAAAGATGGGCGGTCTGGAATTTTTAAAGCGGATCAAACAGGACATGCGTTATAAAGACATATCTGTTATTATCAGTACCGAAGCGGGCAGTACGGAAAATGAGTTGCAAGCGCTGGCACTTGGTGCTGACAATTTTATTGCAAAGCCCTATAATCCAGAGATAATTAAATATCGTGTAAAGAATTTGGTTGATGTTTATATTGCCAAGCGTATGATGTTGGAAAAATCTTTACTGGAAACGGAACGGATGTTTCGTTCGATCATTGATGTTGTTCCGGGAGGTATCGTTGTTTTCCGAAAGAAAGATAAGTATTCCATTTCTTACGCAGACGATAAGCTTTCTCAAATGCTGGGATATTCCGGGAAGGAGGTAGCCGGCTTGCTTGACACAGATGTGTTTTTATTTATTTGTAATGCAGACCGGGAGAAAGTCAGACAGCGGATTGACAATCACAAGCAGTCGGAGAAAACCATCAGTTTAAGCGCGGGACTATTACATAAGGACGGGAGTATTGTTGAAGCGGAGCTAAATGTCAAAGCAGTCACAGAAGAGGGTGGCGGCTATCTTTATTATGCGGTCATTACGAATGTAACTTTGGAAAAGGAACGGGAAAATATGCTGGAGTTGGAACTGAGCAGATGCCAGTATCGCTCCGGCAGGGATTCCCTTACCGGCATTTATAATCTGGAGTGTTTTGTACGAAAGACTGCCCAGCTCATCGAGCAGCATCCAAAGGAAACGTTTGTCGTTGGAAAGTGGAATATTGACCGTTTTAAGGCGGTAAATGAATTATTTGGAAGCCAAATGGGAGATCAAGTCATTCGTGCATTTGCAAATT
>CAZBRY010000330.1:0-2204 GCA_964494285.1 uncultured Lachnospiraceae bacterium | reverse complement strand
AATCTTGTCCCCGGTCAGACCAAGCGGATAGCCGGAACCATCACAGAGCTCGTGATGCATGAGAGCACAGTCTTTGATGTTGTTATTAATATCATAGTTTTTTAAAATGCTGTAGCCCTGCAACGCATGTGTCTTAACGATGCTGTATTCATTTGCATCCAGTTTGGCTGGCTTTTTCATGATGCTTTCAGGAACCATCAGCTTACCGGCATCATGCAACAGCCCGCAGAGCGTGACCGTTTCAATTTCACGCTTAGATAGTTTGAGCCATTTGCCAAAAATATTACAGATCAAGGAGACATTGATGCTATGAATATAAGTGTAATCATCATATTCGCGCATATTATGCAGCATGTCGAAAACGGCGCCGCTGGTCATGTTTTTTGAAATCAGTCCAGTCACACTGTCGCACATCTTTTTGGGATTGATTTGCGCCCTGAATTTGACAATCGCATGCAAATCGTTTTTAAAACCTTCAGCGGTGCGCAGATAAGCTGTCTGGAATTCTTTGAATTCTTTGCTTGCCTTTACCTTTTCCGAGTAAGGGGAGCTATCCAAAACATGGGGAGCATTGTACTTTACGTCCTCCTCAATTACCCGAACGGAGGGGATAGAGTAAAACTCGAGGCGCGTGATCATTTTGTCCGTCAGGACCGTATCCTGCGGGAGTATCCTCTGGTTATTGTGAGAATAGACATCCTCAGCCGTTTTCATGCCGGGATGCAATTCTGCCGTTTTAACCTCTTTCATTTGTTCACCAAAAAAACCCTTCGTAGAATAGAATTGTAAATAATTCACTAAATATACAAAATATTTCTACTTACTAGTATAAAAATCAAAACAGGAATTGTCAATAGGAAGAAAGCATTTATAGTATTTATACAATACATTTTCCTCTCAAAAAAACATAAATTTGTTAAAAAAACATAAATTTCTTGACGGGTAGAAGAATAGGGAGTATCCTAATGTATAGATAAGAAAACTTCATATTGTATTTTTCTCTTATTCAGAGTGGTGGAGATACATAGGATCTGTGAAGCCACGGCAACCCCGTAAGGAAGGTGCCAGCCTGAGCGAGTAATCGAGCAATAAGAGGATTTGATTATCACCTATCAGGTCCGCTTAGATTCTAAAGCGGATTTTTTCATTTCATAGGAAAGACCTTGTTCCTTGTTACATTACAGTAGTAAAGTTTTGGCTTCCTATGAAATAAAAGCACTCCGTGCAGGATGTGCACTCGCGCGTATGGTATGATGTTGACTTTGTCAACCGCGCTCGGCGCGAGAGTTTGCCAAGGCAAACTTTTTGTCATATAGGAAATTCCTTTGAAATTCCTATATAAATTCGAAAGAAATTATCAAGGAGGAAAGAAAATGGAGAAATTTTTATTCACTTCGGAATCAGTTACAGAGGGACATCCCGACAAAATGTGCGATGCGATTTCCGATGCGATTCTGGATGCGCTCATGGAGAAGGATCCGATGAGCCGTGTTGCATGTGAGACAGCAACCTGTACGGGATTTGTTCTCGTAACGGGAGAAATTACGACGAATGCTTACGTGGATATTCAGAAAATAGTTCGTAATACAATAAAGGAAATTGGCTATACGAAGTCGGAGTATGGCTTTGACGGCAATACTTGTGCGGTGCTGACTGCGATTGACGAACAGTCGTCTGATATTGCGATGGGCGTGGACAAGGCTCTGGAAGCAAAAGAAAATAAAATGACAGAAGAAGAGATTGAAGCGATCGGAGCCGGAGATCAAGGTATGATGTTTGGCTATGCGACGAACGAGACGGAAGAATATATGCCGTATTCCATCGCACTTGCACACAGGCTGGCACAGCAGCTCACCAAAGTCCGTAAAGATGGTACGCTGACCTACCTGAGGCCCGATGGAAAGAGCCAGGTATCTGTGGAATATGACGAGACGGGAAAACCGTTGCGTTTGGAGGCAGTTGTTCTTTCCACGAAGCATGATGAAGAAGTAACGCAGGAGCAGATTCACGCGGATATTAAGAACTATGTATTTGATCCAATTCTTCCGAAGGAATTAATTGATGCGGATACGAAGTTTTTCATTAACCCGACTGGTCGCTTCGTAATTGGCGGACCGCACGGAGATGCAGGTTTGACCGGCCGTAAGATCATTGTGGATACCTACGGCGGCTATGCCCGTCACGGCGGCGGCGCTTTTTCCGGT
>CAZBRY010000329.1:847-2219 GCA_964494285.1 uncultured Lachnospiraceae bacterium | reverse complement strand
CGCGTTACCGGTCCCGGCCTTGTATTCCTTGAGGTAGACGGATACTGTCAAGAGTACGATCTTGTACAAGGCGAACAGCTTATCTGCGACACAGGGGTTCTTGCCATTATGGATGAAACCTGTCAGATGGATGTACAGATGGTGAAGGGCGTCAAAAACATGCTGTTTGGAGGCGAGGGTTTGTTTGATACAGTGATTACAGGACCGGGCAAGGTTTACTTGCAGACAATGACCATTTCCAAGCTTGCATCTCTAATAATTCCATATATGCCAAATAAAAAATAACTTCCTGCTATGGCACTCATTCTTTTTCGGATAGATTACAGAGGGAAGGCTACTATTTGACCGGATATTACGAAAAAGGGAGCAATGCTCCCTTTTTCGTAATATGCAAACTCTGATTTTCTTTCTCGAACGTCTCCTAACCTACCTGAGTCGTTAAGAAAATAGGAAGTGTCATTTGATCGATCTGATCCTGTAATTCTTCAATCTCATCCATGTGACGGTCTTCATCATTCAAAATCTGCACGAGAACATCCCTCGTAGCATAATCACGCAACTCGCCTGCAAGCACAATGGCATCATTGTAGGCCTTAATCGCACCCTCCTCAGCAAGACGATCATTTTCCACCTGAGAGGGAACTTCACCTCCAATATGGATGTTGTTCAAATTACTGACAATAGGGGTGCCTCCGAGAAAAAGTATTCTCCCAATCAGCTTTTCAGCATGTTTCATTTCGTCGATTGCCCTCTTTTCAAAGCCCGCATGCAGTTTACCGTAGCCCCAATCCTCACACATTTCCGCATGAACAATATACTGGTTAATCGCTGTCAGCTCGTCTGCAAGCAAAGCGTTCAGGGTGTCAATTAATCTAGAATCTCCCTTCATAACAATAACTCCTTTCCTTGTGTTTTAATGGGTTAAATAAGCTCTCGAATGTCATAAAGCATCCTCTTGACTATCCGATAACGCACTGTATAATAGTGTATTATATTATACTTTCTTTTTGGTTGGTCATCAACCAACAAAAATCTATAATCTGTCGGCTAATTAGCCCGCAAAAGGAGGAAAATGAAAAAACCGCCTGAGAAAACGGCTAAGACAAAACAAATCTTTGTTGATGTTTTTTGCAAGCTATATACACAAAAACCGTTTGAAAAAATATTGGTTCAGGAAATTACGAATAAAGCCGGATACAATCGCAGTACCTTTTATGAATATTTTAGTGATATGTATGATCTCTTAACTTATATTGAAAATGATGTTCTGGATTACATAATAGAAAAACTACAAGAAGAAAAAGCAGGGCAACACCTCCATGCGCAAAATCTTCTTCTTCTATTTAAAGAGAAGGAAAAGTACCTGAATGCC
>CAZBRY010000329.1:0-837 GCA_964494285.1 uncultured Lachnospiraceae bacterium | reverse complement strand
TCATTATGGGTTCCTCCGTTTTTCGGAACAACTTAAAAAAAGGGCATTTTTTGATAATCCCACGTATGAATTCTTAAAGGGTCATCCAATGGCTCCATATTTGTTCGAATACCAGATAACAACAGCCATTTCACTGTTCCATCTCTGGACAGGCAGTTTCAATGATTCCTCTTCCGGAGAAATATTTAATTTCATTTATCATCTGCATGCAGAGAGAATGGAAGCCTTCCTTGGGAAACTTGAAGAGATCAAAAAACAAGGCTTTCTGGATAAAACATACGGAAACTCAGGTCCAGTTTTGCATTGAATACTTGACATTCCTGTGTTAAACTAAAAAGAACGATGCAAGAGGAGGCGTTTAAACTTTGGACAATGTCGATATCATTAATATGCTGTTGGTTTTATCCACATTGGTGATATTATATTTCTTATTGATCGTTGCAAAAAAAAAGCCGAAAAAACAAATTCATTATGCTGTCTTAAGTGTAACGGCCAGTATTCTCCTGTGGAATGTTGCAGTATTATTGTATTCAACTTTTGACAATCTCCCCTGGATACAGGCAATTTGTGAGCGACTATACTTTTTGGGCACAATTCTTGTGTCGATTTCAATACTGTTTGCCGGATTAATATTTGCTCGAACCAAAATAAAATTTACATGGAAGCATATATTGTTGTTTGTCGTTCCTGTCATCTCTATTGTGGTGCTACTGACGAATCAGAGCCATCACTTGTTTTATACGGTCTTTAGCCTGATACCCTCCGAACAAATTTCTGGTGTTTATTGTACCAAGTCGCTAACGCGACGGCTAGCCCCAGTTACAATATTTCCATCAT
>CAZBRY010000328.1:0-2232 GCA_964494285.1 uncultured Lachnospiraceae bacterium | reverse complement strand
GCATTGCATGTACCTCATCTTTGAAGTCCATAAGCCCCACAGCGCCAAGCAGCTCTCGAAACTGGTTTACCATTCCCTTGTCATATAAGAAAATCAGATTGAACAGAAGACCCAACGCGGTCGCCGACACAACGATCGGAAAAAAGTAGACGACTCTGAAAAGCTTCGCACCCTTTTTTATATTATCAATAAGCAATGCGAGAAGAAGTGCGATGCCCACCTGCCCAAACAGCGTAATTAAAATCATATACAACGTATTCCCAATTGCAACTCCCATATTGGGATCCCGAAACATTTTTACATAATTCCCATACCACGGATCATTCATCCCTTTTGCGGCCGTACCCAACCCCGAGATATGCTGAAAACTGTTTACTATGTTTTGTATAAACGGATAATATAGAAATATCAGCATAAATGCAAAAGCAGGAATCAAGAAAAAGATAACAGGCTTTTTGTTTTTATATATATTTTCTCCCATTTTCGCTCCTTTCACCTGCTTAACACATCTGATATTCACAGGTTCTTTTTAAAGGGAGACCGGAGAAAAGTATGTATACTCTGTCTCCGGCCCACATGTATGATTACAATCTCAACCCTGTTTGTTTATTGCTCTGCAATTAAATCGAGCACTTCCTGTACGGATTCCGTAATATCTGCCTTCCCTGTTACAAGATTTGGCATACCGTCAAATACCGGTACTCTGCACGGCTGAGGAACTAAATCCTGCACTGCCGCAGCAATTCCTGTAGCACCTTTACATAAGGTCAGGCAATCCTTCTGCAGGGAATTAAGCGTACTTGCATCTACCGTAGCACCGTTCTTCAAAGCGGTTGCGGAAACTAGTGCAAATTCGGACACCACTTCATCGCTCGTCATATATTCCACAAATTTTACTACCGCTTCGCGCTTTTCCGGATCTTCCCATGCTTTCTTAGTAATATAGTAGCCAGAAGAAAGTCCGCCAATCATATCCGTCGCTTTCCTGTCACCTTGTCCGGGTACATAGGTAACGGTGAAGTTATCAATGTTGTCCGTCTTTTCAACAATACCGCCTGCCTTCCAGGAACCGTCTACAAGAAAAGCTGCTTTTCCGTCAATAAACATCTGGAATGTTTCATCGTCGGTTGCTGATAAGGTGTTATCAGGGAAGTAGCCTCTTTCATATAAATCCTTTACATCCGCAATTCCGTCAATCCATGCCACTCCGTTTGCATCTGCTGTATTCTCAGGCAATGCACAATGTGTCTTTACCGATGTGTGATTGAAAATAGAATACTCAAACCAGTAGTGCGGAACCTGTGCAAGAGATGCCGCGATCGGAGAATAACCTGCATCCTTGATCTGCTGGCAGATATCCATGAATTCTTCCCATGTTGTATTCGCGCCGGGAATCTCCACGCCTGCTGCCTCACAAACCTCCTTGTTGACATACATTGCTTCCCAATAACCATTTACCGGAATTGAATAGTTCTTGTCATCTACCGGTGAAGCGCCGAGCATCTCATCCTTCATGTTAGAAGCATAATCAGGAAATTCCGCCCTGATCTCTTCTACCGATACGACCTTACCTGCGCTGACAAAGGAGTTAGAATCCGGACCGTTAAAGTAAAACAGCACATCCGGTTCTGATCCGACTTCAAAGTCCGCCAGAACTCTTGCCTTAAAAGCCTCATCTGCCGTACCTGATGCATCGTTGATCGTATTTCCTGTCTCTTCCTGATACTGTGACAAATACTTCTGATACGTTACGGCTCCGCCGTCATTGCCTGCATAGGTAGTCGTTACATTTAAGGTAACCGGTCCTGTTGCTGCCGCATCGCGTTCATACCGTGCTCCACCGCATTTTCAATAATCGGCTGAACGATAAGTCGCGGCACCTCCACATCTAAAAGGGACTCATCAATTTGTTCGTCATATTGAAATTTCTCTCCGTAACGCTGCTTGATGATGTATAAATAGGCATCGACGTAGCTCATCTCCTCCGACAGCGGAACAAGCTGTCGTTTTTCCCGATTCATCGTCGCGGCAAGCATCGTCGAAAGTGCCTCAATCATTCCGCATACCTTTTCATTTTCATTCATCCGGGCTTCCCAGTTAATAATTTCCAGCGTATTGTTCAAAAAATGCGGGTTGATCTGTGCCTGCAAAGCCTTGAGTTCTGTCTTGAAAGGCTGCCCGCCGAGGAGCAGGCGCTGCTGGTCAAGACCAACCAAGTGGTCGAGAAGGTCA
>CAZBRY010000327.1:0-2233 GCA_964494285.1 uncultured Lachnospiraceae bacterium | reverse complement strand
CCCTTGTATTATACGTGTAAGCGTCCTGAAAGCCGCCCGATATGGCGAGCAGCGCGCTGTTTATAAAAGCCTCCGACATCTGCCGCCCCGATGATACCTTTAACAGCAGTTCCCTGTTTTTCTCACCTAACTTTATTTGCTTCATTTACTTCACTTCCTAAACTCTAACTGCCCCGTTCCTTTTCCTCTATGGCAGCGTCCTAATCCGTTTCCCGCACATAGGAAATTACCCACGGCAAAATTCTCTATGCCGACCCTTCCTTCGCTTCCTCAAACAAATGATCCCTCGTAATATTTTTCAACCATTTTCCGCTCTTATAATGCTTCAGCACGACCGGCCACTTCACAAATTCATCGGTGCAGAGCAGGAAGTAAACCCACAGCACCGGAAGCTTTATGACAAATGCTGCAATAAAACCGAGCGGCACCGCATAGCACCACATCGTGATCGTATCGCAGATAAAACCGAAGCGGCTGTCTCCGCCCGCCCTAAATGCCCCGGCGATCAGCGTCGTATTGACCGCAGCCCCCATGACATAATAGGTATTGATCAAAAGCATATATTTTAAATAATGCATCGCAGTCGGCGTCAGCTTCGCATAATACAGCACGAGCGGCGTCACGGCCAGCACAATCAGCCCTCCGATCGCGCCGCTTGCGACAGTCAGCTTCATGAGCCGCTTGGCGTTAACCCTCGCGCTTTCCAGTTTATTTTCACCAATCTCATTTCCAAGCAGAATGCCCGACGCACAGCCGACACCGAAGCAGAGAACCGTGCCGAAATTACGCACGACCACCACAAAGGAATTGGCCGCCACCGCATCGGTACCGAGATGCCCGATGATTACCGAATACATGGAAAAAGCGACGCCCCACACCACGTCATTGCCAAGCGCCGGCAGCGACAGGCGGATAAAATCGTTCAGCAGCACTTTATTTTTAATAAACATATAAGAAAGCCTCAGCTTTACATCTTTGCTCAGCGCCGAAACGACAAGACAGCAAATCAATTGGATCACGCGGGAAAGCGTCGTTCCAAACGCATTTCCGACGACGCCCATTTTCGGCGCGCCGAGCAGGCCGAAAATAAACACCGCATCCAGCACAATATTGAACACAAAGGCAACGGTGTTCAAAGCCGTACAAATTGTGACCCTGCCGATACTTTTGAGCACGGCCATATAAATTTCCGTCACTCCCCAGCACAAATAGCTGACGCTTAAGATCCGTAAATACGAGGCGCCAATCGCAATCAGCTCTGCATCATTGGTAAATACGAGCATCATATATTTCGGAATTGTCATCGCGCACAGTGCAAAAATAGCGGACACGACAGTGGAAAAACGTAGAGCAATCCCTTCCACCGCTTCAATCGCACGTAGATCTCCCTTTCCGTAATACTGTGCACACAGCATCGTCGCACCCGTTCCAAGCCCAAAATAAAACATAAACAAAATATTCGTATACTGGGAGGCAAGCGATACTGCGGAAATCGCGGACTGCCCTACATAGTTTAACATAAGTATATCTGTCGAGCTGATCGTCGCGCTCAACAAATTCTGTATCGCAATTGGCAGAATCATCCTAATTGCCTTCTTGTAATAATTTGATCTTTCCGTATCGCTGCTTGACATTTTCTTCTCCTTGTATTCTGTCTATTTCTATGTGTAAGTGCGCATAAAAAATCCTCCGCCTCACAGCAAAGGATTAATTCCGATTATATTCCTTCTCTATTAAAAATATTATCAAGCAAAAACAGGAAAGTCAAGAGAGAACATACCGTTTCATTTTATTCATTACATTTGTCATGTTGCTCCCATTTCCATCTATTTTAAGCGAAAGAATCTTTGACAGATCAAGACAGAAAATATCGCTTAGGGATTCATTGTTAATTTTGCTTCTGCCCGAGCTTAATTCAAAAACCGCCTCTGACTGCGCAAGCATCGTAGAAAAATGAATCACATCATAGACTGTGGTAAGTTTAATCGCAAGTTCCACTTCTTTTCTTTCCATCGCAATTCTCCTTCCAAATTTACAAGATTCGTTATCTTTATTATAAACAAAAACCACGTTCTTTAAAATACAGAAATTGACTTCTTTTTGTACAAAATCGCCAAATAAAATCTCAAATGATATTTGAAGGGAAGCTGAATTTTCCTCCTATTTTTTGATCTTATTTATTATAAATTGTATTTTTGAGCCAAAAAACTGTATTAGGAATTGTCATTTCTCG
>CAZBRY010000326.1:0-2267 GCA_964494285.1 uncultured Lachnospiraceae bacterium | reverse complement strand
CGCTGGAGGAGCTGGAAACGTATTCGGGCTATCAGGAGTGGGTTGATGTATGCAAGGATTGGGAGTAAGGAGGGTGACTGTTATGGAACATATGCCGGTATTATTTGTCGGACACGGTTCTCCGATGAATGCAATTGACAATAACCGTTTTTCGGCGGAGTGGGAGACATTGGGTGAGAAAATTCCGCGTCCAAAGGCGATTCTTTCGATATCCGCCCACTGGTTTACACCGGGGCTGCGGATCACGGATGCGGCTTCTCCGAAGGTCGTTTATGATATGTACGGTTTTCCGGAGGAATTGTATCAGGTTTCCTATCAGGCGCCAGGCTCTCCGCATGTTGCGGCACTTACAAAGGAACTTCTTGGTGACAGTGTTCAGATTGATAATTCCTGGGGAATTGACCACGGCACATGGTCCGTTTTGTGTAGGATATACCCAGAGGCCGATATTCCCGTAGTTCAGTTGAGCGTAGACCGGCTTGCGACGGCGGAACAATATTATGAAATAGGTAGAAGGCTTCGGCCGCTGCGAGATCAGGGCATTCTTATTTTTGGAAGCGGAAATGTTGTACATAACCTTTCAGAGGTAAATTGGTCGATGAACAGCAAAGGCTTCTCGTGGGCGGAGGAATTTGACCGGTATATCAAGGACAGTATTCTAAGCCGTGATGACGCGCAGGTGATCGATTACCGGAAAGCCGGCGCTTCCTCGAAGCTTGCATTTCTGTCAATGGATCATTATGCGCCGCTTCTTTATATTTTAGGTGCATCCGGGCATGACGATCCTATTACGGTATTCAATGATACCTGTGACCTCGGCGCGCTTTCGATGACAAGTTATTTATTTACATAATTTGAAAAAACAGAAATAATAAAATATAAAAGATAATATAAAAATGAAAGGTGCTGTCCGCAGATCGGGCAGCGCTTTTCATTAAAACAAAAACAATTTATAAACAGGACGGCAACAAAATTTGTTTAGAATGTGCGTTGTAAAGGAAAACAAACGGAGCGATGCAAAAGGAGATCATAGCCATGCGCAAGATAGGAACGTTTTCATTTTTCTTGACAATATTCTATTTTAATGCATATAATTAAACCAAGGGTTTAATTAATAAAAATTCGGAAAGGAATTGCATGATGGGAAGGAGAAAAAAGGAACCGAGGAGCGTCCATAGGGAACATATTTCGATCGCCGCGCAAAGTCTGTTTATGAGCAGGGGGATCGAGGCGGTCACGATGAACGATATCGCGAAAGAGGCGGGTTACAGCAAGGCGACGCTGTATGTCTATTTTCAAAATAAAGAAGAGATTGTCGGCCTGCTGGTTCTTGAAAGCATGAAAAAACTGCATGATTATATCGCGTCGGCTCTTGAGGCGTATAAAAACACGAGGGAACGCTATGATGCGATTTGTCTGGCGCTGCTGCACTATTCGGAGGAGTTTCCGTTCTATTTTAAAATTGCTCTGGATAAAATCAACATTGACTTTGCAACCTCCGATTATCTGCCGGAAGAAAAGGAAACGTATTTGGTTGGAGAAGAAATCAACAAAAAATTGTGGCAATTTTTAAACGAGGGAATCAAAACGGGAGAAATAAGGCCTGATATAGCAATCGTGCCAACGATATTCACCTTCTGGGGGATGCTGTCGGGACTGATCCAGTCGTCCGTAAATAAAGAGGCGTATATCCGGCAGGAGTTAGGGCTTTCCCAAGAAGAATTTTTATCTTACAGTTTCGGACTGCTGTACCGCTCCGTTGCAAATCCGTAAAATGTCCCGGCATATTATTTGAAAGACAAAAACGTTGAGCGGAAAACAAAATTAGATAGGAGGTTCCCATGGATCAAATCAAAAAAAGAGTAATTTTAGGCATTGCAGGTATTGCCCTGCTGATTGGGCTGGTCAGTCTTGGCAGCTATACAAAGGAGGTTTATGATTACCGGCAGGATGTAAAAAACATCGTCATTACGGATGTGGATCTTTCTCAAATTGCGGACGGCGCCTATATCGGGGAACACAATGTTAACCTGATTTATGCAAAGGTGGAGGTCATCGTGCAGAACGGGAAAATTGAGAAAATTACTCTCCTTGAGCCTAAAAATGAACGCGGAAAATCCGCCGAAAAAATAATGGGGGACATCATAGAGCAGCAAAGTCTTGACGTAGACGCGGTTTCCGGCGCAACCAATTCCAGTCTTGTCATAAAAAAAGCAATAGAAAATGCGCTAATAAAAAATTAAAAAATATTCATAAAAAGTGATTGC
>CAZBRY010000325.1:0-2279 GCA_964494285.1 uncultured Lachnospiraceae bacterium | reverse complement strand
CGTTCTCCCTCATCCAGTGAAACAACCAAGTAGCAGTTGCCTGTTTGCGCAGTTGTTAATTGGGCATTGTGATGAGCCGTATTGATTTCTGATGAGGCGATCACCTCCAAAGACTCATTCAGAAGCAGCAGCTGTCCGATGCTTTTGTCCGGCGTATCATCTGTCGTATAGGAAAGCGTGATGCTGCACGTCTCCGGGGGAGCTTCGAGAAGAGGGCTGATTAACACATTTTCGCCGGTTCCGACTGCTTCCAGATAGCCATAGGCGTTCATTGTGCCGGAATAATAATAGCCGGTTGAATAGCAGAAATCGATAGAAGTATTGCTGCCAACAGGGAAACCGGAAATGCCGTCGAACTTATTCGGGCCGGAAGAATAAATGGTATATCCCGGTCTGACAGTTCCCACTTCTACATAGGAGCTCGTCAAATAAGCCGGCAGTGCATCGAAAATATGTGAATTACTGACGGCAAGAAGATGCTGCTCCCCATAAGCCGCTCTGTCATCATACATTTGATAAAAATCATGGTTGGTGATGGTTACGGCTTCATTCTCCAATTGTACATTTCCATAGCTGCGTTCCGTGTCGTAAAGCCGGGCCACTTCCGCACTGTCACTGTTATTTAAGAAAAGTACAGTATCCACGTCTAATGCCTCGGCATACTGGCATACGATCTTAACCTCATCCCATTGTCTCAAAATAGATTGCTGCGTATTGATGTCACAAATAATGGCTGTCAGTATGATGAAGGCACCGCCGGTTAGCTGCAGACAGCGCGCTAACAGCGTATTTGGCAGTTTTTCGATATTGGAAAACCAAAGAGAGGCAAGTAGAAAAATAGGAACCAGACAGATTAAGAAATAGCGTCCGGGGTTGAGAAAACCGGAAGAGCGGCTAATCAGGCAGATCAAGCCAAAGGTCCACAGGAATGGAATAATCAGATAACGCTGCTGATCAGAGAGGAGACTGTGCTGAAGCATCTGTTTTACATTGGTAACAATAAGATAGAGAATAAATGCGACAAATACAATGCGGATTGCCAGTAAAACTCCCGTTCCTGAAATGATCCGGACGCTTTCATTTATGAAAAAGATATCTAAAAATCCCAGGATACTCATTCCGATGTTACCCAGAAAACGTTCAAGAGAAATAAAATTGGTATTGTCCCCTGCAGCTGAAATATGCAACAAGAGACTGACAGCATATCCGGCAAGGAAAACAAAGGTACTGCCAACACATAACATTATTTTTTGACGGGTCACATTTTTTATGTTTCCGGATAAAACGATAGTGAGACAATAGCAAAAAATAACAGGCAAAATGCCGTTTAAGAATACATAGGTGCCGCTGGATACGGTAGTAAGAAACAGCAGGAATGCATATAAGGCGAGTAACCCTATATTTTTAGGCATCCTATTTTCTTTCAAATCTTTATAAAGAAACAGGTCAATTGCCAGAAGAGGTACAAGAGCCTTGATGACATATTGACCACCGTTAAAAAACATCATGTTTAGGTATTCCAGCATTCCAAGACGATAGGGGATCAGAAAAAGAAAAGCGGCAACACACTTGTATTCAAAACGAATATCAAATTTTTTGAGAATATCGAAAATAACAAACAAATATAGGAATATAAAAACAACATTGGCAATCCCGAAGGATATATAAATGTTTTTTGTGAGCAAATAAAAAGGAATTGCCAAAAACAGAGAGCAATCGAGCTCCATAGTAGTAATATATTTCCAGCCGGGAATAAGGAAGCTCCCATTTCTCACTATTTCAATCGCATGCCGGTAAAGCTTGGCCATGTCATAATCGATATAAGAAGAGCAATGAAACAGATTCAGGTAGATTATGTAGAGCAATTGCAGGCAAAGGGCAGCGAAAGCAAACAATTCCAATTTCGTATAGCTATATTTTTTGTTCATAGGATCCTATCCTCTCGGTATCTTTTATAAAAACAGCAGATTAAAATACCAAACAAGTATAGCATAGTTTCTGGCAAAAAATAAAGAAGAACGATAAAATTGCTAAGAAGAAGTTGAAGAAGAAGCATAAAAAGGTATTTTTTAATTGGAAAAATCATGATATAATGTCGGCAGACATTATATCGCGCCGGAGCGGAGTGCGCATAGGAAGAAACCGCTATGAGGGGAGTTATGGATAGATGAATGAAAAGAAGGAAAGGACGGAAAGGACGGCGCATGATCCGACGGCTGTGCTTGCCAATTTATTCGGAAAAATAGAGGGCAGAATAAAAATCACCTTTTTTTGCGCAA
>CAZBRY010000324.1:0-2294 GCA_964494285.1 uncultured Lachnospiraceae bacterium | reverse complement strand
AATGGCGGCTCGCAAATAATCCTCTTTAATTTTACCAACGCATATCAAATCAATGTTCATAAAGCTCCGTATACAAATCCTCTATATTTTTTTCAAGAAAAGAAGCTGGCAAGCCTTCAAAACGTTCCTCAATCGCTTTTCTTATTACTTCTGTTCTCATATAATATTTCATTTCTTCCGTCATTCCGTCAGAGTCCGAAATACCGGCTTCTTCGTCCAGCCTTTCTTTCGTGTACTGTTCTAAAAACCAGGAATGCAGATCGCTTGTCATCTGCTCCTCCTCTTTGGACAATTTCTCATAGTTCTTCGCATCCACTAAAGCCTTGCATCCCATTACAACAAAAACTCCAAACAAAAATGTCATCGTCAAAAAAGAAAGTACCCGAATATTAGGGGCAATATTAATCGGGATCACTCCAGTCACAATTAAAATAATCGAAATTAGACCGAGTGCCCCCACAATCAGAAGCGCAAATGCAGAAGATCGATAATTTTCCGCTTTATCGGATGCCTTTACAAATGGAGTCTCCGCTGCTTCTGTTTCTTTCCCCGCCGCCTGCGGCTCAGACTCATCCTCATTCATTTCTTTTTTATGCACCTTATCCCATTCCTTATAAAAAACGGAGGTGAGTTTTCTTGCCTGATTTTCTTCTTTTTGATTAACCTCTATGTAGTACGCCTCATTTTCGTCTGCATCTTCCTCATATTGCAACACTACATAAGACAAGCCTCCATATTCTAAAAAATCGGCAAGCTGTTCCATCTCCTCTTTTTCTCCGAATACAAATTTTACCGACACTGATTCTCCCATTCCCTATTCTCCTTCAAATCATTTTTAAATGGTTTGCGGTTAAATTGAGGCACGTTTCCACGTGCCTCAATTACTCATTTATTTCTTAAGTACTCATCAATACCCTTTGCAGCTGCTTTTCCGGCACCCATTGCCAGAATAACTGTCGCTGCGCCGGTCACGGCATCGCCGCCTGCAAACACTCCCTCTTTGGATGTCCTGCCAAGTGCTTCATCTGCTACAATGCATTGATACTTGTTTGTCTCAAGACCCTTTGTCGTTGAAGAAATCAGCGGATTCGGTGAAGTGCCAAGCGACATAATGACTGTATCCAGCTCCAATTCAAATTCGGATCCTTCAACTACCACCGGTCTTCTCCTACCCGACTCATCGGGAGCACCAAGCTCCATCTTAACGCACTTCATCCCTTTTACCCATCCATTGTCATCCACAAGAATTTCCGTTGGATTTGTCAGAAGATGAAACTGGATGCCTTCTTCCTTCGCATGATGGACTTCTTCAACTCTCGCCGGGAGCTCCTCTTCGCTTCGCCTATATACAACATATACCTCTGCACCGAGTCTGAGTGCTGTTCTTGCAGCATCCATCGCCACATTTCCTCCGCCTACAACGGCCACTCTTTTGCCCGGCTTAATCGGCGTATCATATGACTCATCAAATGCCTTCATTAAATTGTTTCTCGTCAAATATTCATTGGCGGAAAAAACGCCATTTGCATTTTCACCCGGAATTCCCATGAACTTCGGAAGTCCCGCACCCGAACCGATAAATACGGCCTCAAAGCCTTCCTCGTCCATTAACTCGTCGATCGTCGTAGACCTTCCGATTACAACATTCGTTTCAATCTTTACACCGAGCAATTTTACATTTTCAATTTCTTCCGCCACAACCTTCTGCTTCGGAAGACGAAATTCCGGAATTCCGTAAACAAGTACACCGCCCGGCTCATGAAGCGCTTCAAAAATCGTCACATCATAACCCATCTTAGCCAAATCACCGGCACAAGTCAGACCGGCCGGGCCGGAACCAACTACGGCCACCTTGCGTCCGTTCTTTTCCTTTGCACCCTCTGGCTTGATATTATTTTCTCTCGCCCAGTCAGCCACAAAACGCTCAAGCTTACCAATGGAAACCGGTTCTCCTTTAATACCTCTGATGCATCTGCCCTCGCACTGACTCTCCTGTGGACAAACACGTCCGCACACTGCCGGAAGTGCCGAGGACTGTCCGATTACCTTGCTCGCTTCCTCATAATTTCCTTCTACAACTTCATGAATAAAGGCGGGGATGTTGATCGCCACCGGACAACCGTCAATGCATTTCGCATTTTTACAATTAATACATCTTAAAGCTTCTTCTCTCGCTTCCTCCGCATTATATCCAAGACATACCTCTTCAAAATTTTTTGCTCTTTCCTTGGCATCCTGCTCCCTGACGGGTACCTTCTTCAATACGTCCATTATTCGTCACCTCCGCAGTTTCC
>CAZBRY010000323.1:0-2306 GCA_964494285.1 uncultured Lachnospiraceae bacterium | reverse complement strand
CTGTAAAAATCATCGCCTCCACCTGCTCCGGAGCCGTCAGCACCGACAGAAGATTAAGCGTTCGCCTGACAAACAAAATCAACAGCTCAACGCTGTCGTAGGCTTCACCCTCCAGCTCGATTTTGGCACCCGCCCGTGCAAAGCTCAACAGCTTCCCGACAAGCGTCCCTTCTCCGTGAGTTACGACACGTTCCGCCTCCTTGCCGTAATACCACTGGCTGACCTCCTTGCGCTTGCACAAGACGGTAGGGATGCCGAGCTTTTCTTCCTCAGAATCGGAAATGAGCGTCTCCGGCACTTTCCTATTCAGTTCGTAATAGCTGATCTGTGACATGCGGTCATTCAAATCATACCCGATCACATATCCCGTCTTTTCTTCCTCTGTCTCTGCCGGCACGATATCCCTCCCCTCCTTCGCATATTTTATGTGCACTGCACCCCTGTAACTTTGAAGTACCTTTTCAGTTACAGAAGCGTGAAGATCTGCCCTGTAAAATAGTCTGCTTCCACATATTCCTCCATCAGCTTGATGAGTGTGCTGTCATCCTGCAGCATCTTGGAAACGACCATATCGTTCAATAGGCTGTAACGCGATTCGCCTCCCTCAGACGCCGTATCGGAGATCCGCACGGTATCGCTGACAGTCAACTGTTCCCTGCCGCCCTTTTCCTCAGTGATATAATATTGCAGATTTTCTCCAAAGAACAGAATGAATTCTTTAGAAAAGATGCCGCCGAACATGTTGCGCATTTCCTCCGTATGATATACATCTCCGGAAGCATCCTGACCTTCCAGAATATAATGCATCACAACCCGATTGCCCGGATTTGTACGGTATTCTATAATCGCTTTGTCCGAAAAGGAAGCAAGCTCCGGCACAATTGGAATGAACCCGCCAAAAAAATTAAAGTATATGTTGCGATGCAGAAAATCTTTCAAGAAGACGATTAGCATTTCCCGAATCCGCTCGCTATAGTTCTTCTCTTCCTCCGCATAATATTTTAGGAGTGCCAGACGACAGGCATCATTCAGCTGCTCTCCAATCCGGTAATTGTTAACAAGGTGCCCAAATACACGGCTGTCCATCATGCGCTCCTTAGTGAAATAATCGTAAGCACAATAGGACAAGTACGCCAATTCCACCTTCGTGCTGGCTCCCCGTCTCAAATAATCTTCAAAAACCTCTTCTTTTTCACCTACCGTCGTACGGGTATACAGCATTTGAACAATCAGCTTTTCCATCAGGGAGTAACAATCCACTTCAAACTGCCTTGCCGCCTTCCATAAATCCCGTAACTCCTTCGTCAGTCCATTAAAATTTTCAACGAGATATTTCAATGTCAGGCTGTCATACTTGCCGTGCTTAAACGCATAATACGACACCTTGACGAGCATCGCATCCGGTATCTGTTCCCTTTTGTCGATCATTTGGCTGCATATTTTTACGCATGTCTTTGAGGAAACCTCCTCTGCACCATAAATCGTAATCAGGTCGTACGCTTCCTCACACATGCCCCTTCGCACAAAAAAGCTAATGACCTCCGCCCGGTCTTTGGCATTTAGCACCTTCGCATCAATATTTACAAGAAATTCATCGAGCGTCGTAAGCTGATCGTGATCATAGTAATAATGCAGAAGCCCCATGCGGATATCCCGTTTGAAGCTTTCCCGTACCTCCCCGGATTCCACAAGCTCTCTGCATAGATCGGCATTCTCTTCTCCCACAACAACATAATGTCGCTTTCCTTCACATAGATAAAGAAAAAAATATAAATTATTATTTACATAATGTTTGATGGTTGAAAGATAGGGGAGATCATTCATCAGCCTGCGAATCTGTGTTTCCTCTACGAGCGTCCGCTTACCTTCCACATTCTCAAACAGCACGGTACTGTTATCGCTGTACAGGCACGGATAGGCATATAGACTTTCAACAGGATATGTCCGTTCTCCGCAAAACTGCTCCTGAATGACAATCACACGCTTCACACTGCTGTCGGGAACCGTAACCTCACAGGTAAAGAGCAGTCGGGCCAAGTGGTTTGCCATATTAGGCTTAATCATTTCCACAAACAGTACATCCTCATATACAATTGCCAAATTTGCGTCAATACGTTCCTTCTCAATCTGTTCCACAGCAAATACGAGCATCTGATCCCGATAAGACTCATACAGCTCCGCAATTCTTTTCTTGTGCCGGATCACATTTGCGTAAAGAAACGCAAGACGCGTATCATCAAGATGATTGTGGAAACCGAAGTACAGCAGTACAGATTTCGGCAGCAACTCCTGATAGCTAAGCGGTA
>CAZBRY010000322.1:0-2328 GCA_964494285.1 uncultured Lachnospiraceae bacterium | reverse complement strand
TATGTATATTTTCTTGCATGACTCATTATTCTCCACTTCAATATTATGAATACAAGGACAAAGATATTCCTTGAAAATATTTTTGTAGATTTCCTGCGCATTTTCTTTTTTATTGATTCTGTTTACAATTGTCGGCGCAATATTATAGTATTCATCGATCAAAGTTTTCCCATCCGGCTGACTGCTCAGATAATGATCCCTGTAATCCCTTAATAGCCGAAGTTCATAGCAATCGTCATCTTTGCCGAGACTTTCACATACTGCTGTCGTCACATAGCAGAGCTTTGTACGAAAACCGTTTTTAATATCCTCGTATTTTCCTATTTTTAAAGTGTACTTTGTAAAGACCGCATTCCATTTTGTAACGATCGCATTCACTAACGGCTCGGATGACTCTCCGTGATATTCCAAAATTGCGGGAAATACGTATACCGCCATTATTGAATTCTGATCGATCAAAAAATTTTCTTTTTCAACTTTCTTTTTTAAATTGGATTGATTTTCGCTTGCATAGCCCACAAAAGAATCAGCCAATTCTTTCACAAAGGACTGCTTGTCTTCCGCTTTTTGATACTGCTTTTCAATTTCATCAAAAAGCGGCAGATGTATACCGTAGTAGCTTCGAAATGCTTCCTCGTACTTATCACGCTTAAAGTTCTTCAAGCCATCTTGATTATCGAATAGCAGTTTAGGAAGCTCTGTTTTTATATTTTCCATTTCCATCTCCTGATCATTCATCCCAGTTATGATATACCGCCTGCACATCATCGTCTTCGTCCAGCAGATCCAGTGTCTTTTGAAGGGATTTGACTGCCGCTTCATCCGTCAGATCCACCCACGTCTGCGGGATCATGGTCACCTCCGCGGATGCCATCAAAATACCGGCCTCCTCGAGTGCCTTGCAAACCGCACCGAACTCGTCGGGATCAGTGAGTATTTCATAGCTGTCCTCCTCCTCGGAAAAGTCCTCCGCGCCTGCGTCAAGTGCAGTCATCATCAACTCGTCCGCATCCGTCTCGCATTCCTCTTTATCAATGATGATCTGACCTTTTTTATCAAACATAAACGATACGCAGCCCTGCGTGCCAACGTTGCCGTTGCCCTTTGTAAAAGCACTTCTCACATTTGCCGCCGTACGGTTTTTGTTATCCGTAAGCGCATCTACGATAATTGCGATTCCGCTTGGTCCATAGCCCTCATAAGATACATATTCGTAGTTTACGTTTGCTGCGTCTCCTGCGGCCTTCTTAATCCCCCTTTCGATCGTATCATTTGGCATGTTGTTCGCTTTGGCCTTAGTAATGACATCGCGCAGCCGGGAATTGTTATCGGGATCCGCTCCTCCCTCCTTCACAGCAACCGCAATTTCTCTTCCTATGATCGTAAAAATTTTACCTTTTGCAGCGTCATTTTTCTCCTTTTTATGCTTGATGTTTGCAAATTTAGAATGTCCTGACATTTCTACACCTCATTCTCCTTTGTTTTATCCATATTGTATAATATAGCATTATTTTTCCGTTTCTTCAACTTCTTTATATGATCTATGTAGGAAGCTGAAAGCTCACGTACAGCGCTTTATCCACACTTTCCATAATGGAGACATCCAAATGGCATACCTTATCCTTCAGGCGGCTCTTGTCTATTGTGCGCACCTGCTCCAGTAAAATGACGGAATCCTTTTCCAAATGATATTTCCTGCATTCAATTTCAATATGAGTCGGCAGCTTCGCTTTATTCATCCGACTTGTAATAGCGGCACAAATAACCGTCGGACTATGTTTGTTTCCAATATCGTTCTGTATAATCAAAACCGGACGGATACCTCCCTGCTCGGAGCCAATAACCGGCCGTAAATCCGCATAAAAAATATCTCCTCTTCTTATAATCAAACCCTACACAACCTTTCAAATCATACTTTTGGTTAACCATTTTGTAGTTACAGTATTAACAACTTTTATTCTGTGTATTCAGATCTGATTAAATTAATCGGAAAGGAGCCCTTACTATGTATAAATCCGCGGCACACGCTTTGAAATATCGCACACAAGCTCATAATGAAATCTGCCGGACAGGCGGCTTAACTCTTCCGCCGTGATTTCCTCCTCACCAGATTTCCCCAAAAGCACAACTTCGTCATACTCCTTCGCCTCGGGGATGTTTGTGACATCCACCATAAACTGATCCATACAAATCCGGCCTGTGATCGGCGCACGTTTTCCTCTGATCAGAACGCTTCCCTTATTGGAAAGTTCCCTTGGGTACCCGTCTGCATAGCCGACAGGAATTGTTGCAAGCCGCATCGGTTCCTTTGCCATAAAGGTGCCGCCG
>CAZBRY010000321.1:0-2331 GCA_964494285.1 uncultured Lachnospiraceae bacterium | reverse complement strand
CCGACGTTCAAAAGCTTTGGGAAGAGGAAGGACTTCCGATTTCCACATATTTGGATGAGCCTCCTTACGGAATTTGTACAACGCTTCCTACGATCTGGTTCAACACGGAAGTGGAAGGGCTAGATGATGTCAACGTGCGTAAGGCAATTGCGTGGGCAGTCGATTACGATCAGGTCATTGCGTCCGCAATGTCAAACCAGTCGCCGAGCTTCAAGGATGTTCCCCGCTCCATGATGAATCCTACGGCAGGCGAGCAGGCGCTGCTCGACCATGATGCATTAAAGGAATACCAGTTTGCCGGAAAAGATATCGCCGGAGCGACAAAGCTTCTGGATGACGCCGGCATCGTCGATACCGATGGAGACGGAATCCGTGAATTAAACGGCAAGAAGCTGTCCTACAAGGCGGAATGTCCGGAGGGATGGTCGGATTGGCAGGCGTCTCTTGAAATTGTTGCGGCGGCAGGAAAGAATATCGGCATTGAAATCGAAACGTATTTCCCAGATGCGAACACATTCTATGATGATATGACGACGTGCAAGTTTGAAATCGGTATGTTCTGGACGCCGGGTGCATCGGTATCCAATCCATGGGGACGCTGCATGAACTTCTTCTCGAAGGATTATGCGGCGCTCGATGTAAACTGGTCCGGCAACTACGGTCATTATATCAATGACGAAGCAGATGAAATTTTAAAGAAGATTCCGCTTGAAACGGATCAGGCGAAGCTGAAAGAATACTATACGGAACTGACAAAGATTTATCTGGAGGAAGTGCCATCCTTCACAGTAATGTACAGGCCGGATCTCTTCCATACCGTAAACGAATCTGTCTGGACGGGGTTCCCGCAGTCGGATGACGGAGAAAACATTCCTCCGCTGTGCTGTACGGACGGTTATGGAATTAAGGCGCTCTACAACCTGACAAATGTGGAATAAGATATTTTAAATACAAAGAAATAATCAGTTAACAATAGGACGGTCATGCTTCATAGAAGAATGCGGATATGTGGCATGGCCGTTTTGTGTTGGAAAATTCGGAAAGGATGGTTTCATGAAGGGATTAAAAAAGTATTATACGAACAAACTCGTCTGGTATTTGATCACATTTGTCATCGCCGTCATCCTGAACTTCCTTCTGCCGCGCATGATGCCGGGCGACCCGGTTTCAGCGATCGCGGCCAGAGCGGTGGCGGGCATGACCGATACGACGGCAATCCAGAGGGTGTATGAGGATTACATAGAAAAATTCGGCATCAACGAGCCGTTACTCAAGCAGTTTTTTGCATTTATAAAGAATGCGGCAAGGGGAGATTTCGGCGTTTCATTCAGCCAGTATCCGCGGACCGTCTCGGACATCATCCGCTCCTCTGTCTGGTGGACGATTTGCCTGCAGCTTCCGGCCATTATTACCGGCTGGGTGATCGGCAACGTGCTCGGCGCGGCTGCCGCTTATTTAAAGGGCGTATTTGATAAGGCGGTATTGCCGTTCTTTTTATTTGTCAGCAACATTCCTGCCTTTGGCATGGCGGTCATCATGCTATTTGTTTTTGCCCTAAAGCTGGATTGGTTTCCGAACAGCGGCGGCTACGGCTTTGAGCTGATCCCGAATGCGAGCTGGACATTTGTGAAATCGGTCATTCACCATTATCAGCTTCCGTTTTGGTCGATCGTGCTCATCACGGTCGGCGGGCAGGCGGTCGGTATGCGCTCGATGTCCATTTATGAGCTGAATGCCGACTATGTAAAGTACAGCCGTTTTCTCGGAATCAAGGACCGAAAAATCATCGGATATGTGTTCCGAAATGCGATGCTTCCGCAGATCACAGGACTTGCGATGTCAATAGGAACAATGATCGGGGGTGCGCTTGTGGCGGAAATCGTATTCAGCTATCCGGGACTTGGAACGACGATTCTAGCCGCCATTAAGGGAAGGGATTATCCGCTGATTTCGGCCTGTACCCTGATCATCACCCTGATGGTGCTGGCGGCCAATTTATTCGTGGAAATCATCTACGGCATCATCGACCCAAGAATCAAGGCATCCCAGCAGGAATAGGAGGCGAAACGGATGAAAAATCAAATAAAACAGGTATTTTGCTCGCCGAAATTCACAGCGGGATTTTCCATTTTTATTTTTATTCTCGTATTGACGATCATCTATCCGCTGATCGTGACGGACGAGCCGCTTGAAATGATCGGACAGGGAAACTTTTTCAAGCCCGGCACTTATGTCAATATCGCGGAAACGACAGATACGGAAGGTTATACGCTGAATCTGGACAGCGTCGGCAGCCGTCTTGAGAGCAGGCTTCCCGCCGAGGACCGTGCA
>CAZBRY010000320.1:2024-2372 GCA_964494285.1 uncultured Lachnospiraceae bacterium | reverse complement strand
ACCATAAAACTCCTTTCCCAAGGGCATTTGATTATAAATATACGATTGTTATAATCAATAAGGCGATATGTGATATTTATATTTGTTTTTTTGGAATATTATCATAGCATGACTTGGAATAGATGTCCATAATCTATTATTTTTGAAAGGAAGAAAAAATGACGACGATATTATTAGTTATTATTTATTTCGGATTTATCAGCCTGGGGCTGCCGGATTCTATGCTCGGCTCCGCATGGCCTTCCATGTATCGGGGGATGGGCGTGCCGGTGTCCTATGCCGGAATTGTCAGCATGATCATCGCGGGCGGAACAGTCACTTCCAGTATTTTCAGCGACAAGCTGGTAC
>CAZBRY010000320.1:0-1922 GCA_964494285.1 uncultured Lachnospiraceae bacterium | reverse complement strand
AACGGGCGTTGTAACCTTGCTCAGCGTTGCAATGACCGCAGTCGCCCTGTTCGGATTTTCTTTTTCAAGCACGTTTATTGGACTGTGCCTGTGGGGCGTCCCGTATGGGCTTGGCGGAGGAAGTATCGATGCGGTCCTGAACAATTACGTGGCAAAGCATTACAAGTCGCGCCATATGAGCTGGCTGCACTGTTTTTGGGGAGTCGGCGCGACAGCCGGCCCTTATATCATGGGCTGGTGTCTGACGAACGGCTTCACTTGGCATTCCGGATACCAGACCGTTGGCAGTATCCAGATCGTGCTCGTGCTTCTTATGTTGGTTTCTTTGCCCTTGTGGAAGCTGTCGCAGACGACAGAAAGCGGGGGAAGAGAGGAAATGGTTTCTCTGTCCTTCAAAGAGACAATCGGTCTGAAGGGAGCCAAACCGACGATGGCGGCTTTTTTCTGCTATTGTGCGCTGGAGACGACAACCGGACTTTGGGCGAGCAGCTATATCGTGTTATATAAGGGAATGGACACGGAGATAGCTGCAAAATGGGCAGCCCTGTTTTTCCTTGGCATTACGGCGGGAAGGTTTATCTGCGGTTTTGTTACGGAGTTTTTGGGAGATAAGCGGATGATCCGGATTGGTCAGGGCATCATAGCGGTTGGTATTTTGCTGCTTTTGATACCGGCGTCAAATATCGTGACGTTGGCAGGTCTGATCATGATCGGAATGGGCTGCGCGCCGATCTATCCGAGCCTGCTCCATGCGACTCCCGACAATTTCGGGGCAGAAAAGTCGCAGGCCATTATGGGAATGCAGATGGCATGCGCTTATGTCGGTTCTACGTTTATGCCGTTGGTGTTCGGCTTTCTTGCAGGGGCGGTCAGCATCCGGCTATATCCGGTCTACCTGCTTTTCTTTGTCATAGTGATGTTTATTATGGCGGAACGGATGAATCGTATCCACGCAAAGGTGTAAGCAGTTTCTGCTATTTGGAACTGAAATTTTGTTTTTGAAATTCTTTTGGAGAACAATTCATGTTTTTCTGGAATGTCTTTGAAAAATAACTGCCGGAGCTGAACCCGCATTCCTCACTGATTGCCAGTATGGATTTTGGTGTTTGGGTCAAAAGCTGTGCCGCCATGTTGACACGGTAGCGGTTCAAATATTCCGTTGGTGTTAGAAATAGATTCTTTTGGAAGCAGCGGCAGCATTCCCGCTTGCTGATGTTTGCGGCGGCGGCGATGTCCTGCAGCTCGATTTTTTCCTGATAGTTTTCTTTAATATAGGTGATCATAGCTTTCAACCGCTCAATGCCGGCATTGTTTTTATGAGGACTGACCGCGATGAGCGGTTTTGCTTCTTTTAAGAGCAGCATCCACAGGTTCGCAAGATGATGCTGTACCTGAAATTCAAACCCGTCTGCCTGTTCCGTGTCCTCGTGGAATGCCGAAAGAAGTTCATTGATCATGCGAATGGAGCTGCTACTGTCCGGCACGATCGAATAAACCGGGACATCGCTGCATTGGATGAGCGGCAGGAAATATTTTTGCTCCATGATACTGTGGTAGCTTCCCGATAAAAAATGATGGTCGAACAGGACTGTCTGCATGACGCAGCCAGATTGTCCGTTTAAAGGCCTTGCCATGTGCATGACGCTGCTGTTGACAAAAAGCGCCTCACCCTTTTGAATAATTTTCATCCCTTCGGGAAGATGATACTCCACACTTCCGGCAGTGACATAAACGAATTCCAAAAGGGTATGCCAGTGCCATGGAACGTGACGGTTAAAAAAACTGTCAAGGTGATCCTCGTACATTTCATATAAAATGCCTTGTTTCTTCGGATCAAATACTTCCTCCTGGTTTTTTTCATTAATCAGCACCTGATTTTTCATGAGTATAAGGCAACCTCCCTGGTGATTAACCGCATTTCA
>CAZBRY010000319.1:1281-2384 GCA_964494285.1 uncultured Lachnospiraceae bacterium | reverse complement strand
TCCTCATCAAATACGGAGGCTCTGATTATATTACATTTATCCACCTTATAATCAGTCACCGTGTACAGCGGATTATTTCTCGAATAGGCATCGACTAACTCAGTCAAAAATCCCGCGGAGGTATCTGTTCTTGCAGAATATACATTGGATTTTTCTGTTGCATCCGATAAATAAATCGGCTGTTGATATAATTGATCCGCTGTAGTCGGAAGGCTTCCGTCCAGTGTATAGTAAATATAATTTCCTGCCCCTCCATAAATCGATAAATAAAATGCCTCCTCATAAAAACCAGACCGTTTAGAAAAACCAATTCGTTCGTCCTGGCGATAATCCCTTACAGCAATTATAATTAAAAAAAAGGCAAGAAAAAACACAAGTCCTATTGACGTATAATACATTCTCTTTCTAGTTTCCACAAATATCCTGCATCCCTTTCTATTCAATTATAAACACTCCATGATCAGTACCTTATAATGATATTTTCTTATCCGCATAAAACAGACTTTCCTCCGGAGAACCGGCTTCTATATACTCATCGAAATCCTCATAAATCAGCAGCAGCTTCTCAGATGTAATAAGCAATTGCTGTTCCAGAGCAAGCCAGTCCGTAAGTGACTGTACCAGCCCCCGACCTTTAAATCAAGGGTATCCTCCTCATTTGTAACAATATTCTGGCTCACGGCAGGCTTATTTTCACTCATACTGGAAGTGGCATAGCCTGCCATGTTGAACGAACTGCTTACTATTGCAACTAACAGGATCATACTTTCTATTTTTTTAGATGACACTCTCTCTTTTTCATTTTTCTTCCTCCTTCATAGTCGCACCGTTGTCAATTGCAGCAACATTTCCTTTTCAATGCCCATTCTCCAAATTCATTTTTCTCAAAAATACTGGTATTATAAAACCCTTCTACAATCTCCCAGAATCGTGTCTCCGTATAGCCCAGAAATTCGCAGAAATCCTGCACGCATTTCGGATCCAGCTTTCCGTCATGCTCCTTCACAAGCCGGATCGCCTGATCTCTGTCCATCAAGCCATAACGGATAAAACGCGCAGCATAATCTGTCGCACTGGAATGTCCAAACTTTGGATATTTCATC
>CAZBRY010000319.1:0-1271 GCA_964494285.1 uncultured Lachnospiraceae bacterium | reverse complement strand
ATACTGGTATTATAAAACCCTTCTACAATCTCCCAGAATCGTGTCTCCGTATACCCCAGAAACGCGCAGCATAATCTGTCGCACTGGAATGTCCAAACTTTGGATATTTCATCCATGGATGCACCAAATAAGCCCTGCTGTCCACCTGGTCAAAATTTTCAATCGTCTGCGTTCTGTCCCATTCATGCGTCAAATCGTGAAAGCCATGCGCCTTGGCAAACTGATAATTTGCCACACTGTTCCACGGCACAAAATAGGATACATACATCGGATCTAGCTTATTCAGCTCCTCCATATCAGGTGCCTTTGTCATCGACAGCACCTTTTCATCAATTCCGTCAAGCCGGCAAAGCTCCGCGAAATCAATATCACTCGCCACACCGTTATTGATCAGGCCTCTCGCGGAATAGGTCTCCACCGCATCCGCTCCCCCATATTCATAGCTGATATTTTCTCCGTAAACAAGCAGGGGGGTATTAAACTTTAAAGCCATCAGCATCGGAAACGTATAAATCAGTCTATCGACGAACCATGTTGGCTTTCCATACTTTTCAAAAGTGTAGCGCATCAAAGTTTTCTGCGCCTTAATATCCGGCTTCAGACTGATAATATTGCATCCAAACTCTTCGGAAATATTTTTAATATTATGAAGGCCTGCCGCCGTCATTGGAAAATTATCCTCCACGCTGAACAAAATCGGGTTCATCTTCATTATATTTTTCATCAAATGAACCTGATAGTGACTGTCCTTACCGCCGCTGACAGCAATGGCACAGTCATAAGAATCTCCGTTCATGCCACGGTATTTATCGCACAATTCCTCCAATTCCCGAAAGCGCTTGTCCCAATTGATCTTTTTTCTTCTTTCCACAGACTGGCAAGCTGAACAAATCCCTTCTTCATTAAAGCTGATCCCGGGTCTCGTATCCGGCATCACACACTTTTTACAATATCTCATATAAATACTCCTTTTCAAATGATCTCTCAAGCAACTGGTTATAATACTGTTCTCGTTATATTCTACCGTATCTGTCATCTATGGTCAAACATAGCGTTCTGTTCCAATATAGTATTACATGTATTTGCCGCATAATAATACTTGGAAAATGAAGTACGCATACCATTTATTTGTATCAGTTGGCGTAAAAAATCAGGGAGAAACTCATCGTACTTTACTTCCAGAATATGAGTACCGGCAGGCAGAATCGGAATGGCTGCAATATGTGAATCGAAAAAGTGCGCATATTGCCTGGAACCACCAATATTACGAT
>CAZBRY010000318.1:1871-2412 GCA_964494285.1 uncultured Lachnospiraceae bacterium | reverse complement strand
TTTGAAGAGATAGTTCGATAATTCTATAAAAAGGGAATGTAAAAAAGGATACTTTACATTCCCTTTACAAATTTTATACACAACTATGATATCCCGGAAAAAACATTCATGTTATCCTCTATCTTGTAAGCGGAAAACAAAAAACTGCATCCGCACATTTTTTTAAAATGAAAACAAGAGGAGAATAGAAACATTATGAAAAATCGTAGAAGAAAACGAATGACAATGATAGCAGCCGCAACAATGACGGCAGCGCTGCTTACAGGGTGCGGTTCTGCCGCAAGTGCCGAAACAGCACAGGGAACAGCAGAAAATACGGCTGAGAGTGTTCTTTCCGGCAGTGTCACAATGGTAGGCTCCACTTCGATGGAGAAGTTCGCAAATGCATTATCAGAAGTATTTATGCAGGAAAATCCGGGAGTAAACGTCAGCGCGGAATTTGTTGGCTCCAGCGCGGGTGTTGAGGCGGTACTCGCAGGAACTGCGGATATCGGAAACTCTTCAAGAAATTTGAAGGACAGTGAAAAAGAAGGCGGAGCCG
>CAZBRY010000318.1:260-1838 GCA_964494285.1 uncultured Lachnospiraceae bacterium | reverse complement strand
AAGGATCAGCTCATCAGCATCTTTACTGGTGAAGTGAATAACTGGTCAGTGCTTGGCGGAGCAAACCAGCCGATCGTTGTAATTGGAAGAGAGTCAGGCTCTGGCACAAGGGGTGCATTCGAAGAACTGTTAGGAATTGAGGATGCCTGCGCATATGCAAACGAGTTAGACAGTACGGGTGCCGTGATGGCAAAAGCAGCCTCCACGCCGGGGGCAATCGGATATGTGTCCCTCGACGTTGTGGATGATAGCGTGAAGAAGCTGACACTAGAAGGTGTGGAAGCATCCGAGGAAACGATTAAGGCAGGAGATTATTTCCTAAGCAGACCATTTGTCATGGCTACCAAAGGTGAAATTGCAGAACAAAAGGAAGCTGTACAGGAATTGTTTGTATACTTGAAGTCAGACGCAGGAAAGGAACTAATCAAATCTGTCGGTCTGATTATAGTAGATTAAGCAAAATACGAAAAGCGGCGGTGAATATATGGACGCAAAACAGAATACGATTATTGGTTCTTATAAAAACAAAAAGAAAGTAGAAGCGATTGCACAGATGGTTTTTACCATCTGTGCATTAGCAGCGATGATAGCAGTAATTTCCATCAGCGTTTATATTCTGATCGGCGGTGTACCTGCCATGTTTAAGGTAGGATTAAAAGAAATTCTTTTTGGAAGCGTGTGGAAGCCGACGGCGCAGGAGCCGCAATACGGCATTTTGTATGTCATTCTGACTTCCATTGTAGGTACCCTTTTTGCCATTTTATTAGGTGTGCCGGTCGGTGTTTTCACGGCGGTCTTTATGGCTGAAACGGCACCAAAAAAGGTGGTGGCTATAGTAAAGCCTGCAGTAGAATTGCTTGCGGGAATTCCGTCAGTTGTTTATCTTTATCATGCTGATCAACAGTCTGCTGACCAGACTTTTAAAGAGCGGAGGAAAGGAATATGTATAATTCGGCTATTTCAGTTTTTACGAATCCAATGGGTGAGGCAGCTTATTCTATCTATGCAGGAAAAAAGAGAAGGCTTTCCGATCTCCTATTGCAAATGATGATCGATTTTTCAGCAGCGGTCTCTATTCTTCTCCTTTTATTAATTGTTTGTTATGTGGCGATACGGGGTATCGGCACGATCAATCTGGAATTTTTGACGAGCGTACCAAGTACTGTGAAAGGCACCTTTGGCGTTGCCGGAAACATTGTCAATACGTTGTATTTGATTGTGCTCACACTGCTCATCGCAACACCGGTCGGAATCGGTGCGGCCATTTACTTAAATGAATATGCGAAGCCGGGACGGCTTGTTCGGCTCATTGAGTTTACGACAGAAACACTTTCCGGTATTCCCTCAATTATATTTGGCTTGTTTGGCATGATTTTCTTTGGTTCCGCGCTCGGTCTGCAGTATTCGCTTCTGACAGGAGCACTGACAATGACAATGATGATCCTCCCGCTTATTACGCGTAATACACAGGAGGCATTAAAGACCGTACCGGACAGCTATCGAACAGGAGCGCTTGGCATCGGCGCGACAAAATGGTACATGATCAAAACAATCCTGCTTCCTTCCGCAATGCCCGGA
>CAZBRY010000318.1:0-250 GCA_964494285.1 uncultured Lachnospiraceae bacterium | reverse complement strand
GGATTGTCGGGGAGTCTGCCGCACTTTTGTTTACGGCGGGAAGTGGATTTTTGCTTCCAAAGTCCGGTCTGGGTCTGTTTGAGAAAATCCTGCAGCCGGGCGGTACGCTGACCATCCAGTTGTATTTGTGCCTGTCAAAGGCACAGTATAACGAGGCGTTTGGCATTGCATTCATTCTTTTGCTAATTGTACTTTGTATCAACTTTCTGACGAAGTATGCAGTAAAGAAGCTGGATGCAGGCACGGTGAA
>CAZBRY010000317.1:0-2414 GCA_964494285.1 uncultured Lachnospiraceae bacterium | reverse complement strand
TTTGGATCGGATCTCCATTTTTCCTTCCCTTGTACCGGAAAAACGGGCGATCAGAGGTTTCTTTTCCCCTGCAATTTTAAAATCGGCATCCAACGTCCAATATTCCTCGGGAATAAATGCATCGATCTCCTCTTCCCTATCACAAATAATGCGCAGTGCTACGGACTGCACCCTTCCGGCACTTAGGCCCCTCTTTACCTTTGCCCACAACAACGGGGAAATTCTATAACCCACCATTCTGTCAAGCATTCTTCTCGCCTGCTGCGCATTGACAAGGTCCATATCAATTTCACGGGCATTTTTTAACGACTCTTTTACCGCATTTTTGGTAATTTCATTAAATGTGATCCGACTGACCTTTTTATCCTCCAAACGCAAAGCTTTTGACAAATGCCAGGAAATTGCCTCTCCCTCACGGTCAGGGTCCGTTGCGAGGTATACTTTTTCAGCTTTTTTTACTTCCTTGCGAAGTCCCGCTAAGAGATCTCCCTTCCCGCGAATCGTAATGTACTTTGGCTCATATCCATGCTCCGTGTCGACCCCAAGCTGGCTTTTTGGCAGATCACGGACATGTCCATTGCTCGCCATCACCTCATAATTGGATCCCAAAAATTTTTTAATGGTCTTCACCTTCGCCGGTGATTCCACGATTACTAGATACTTTGCCATTTTCTTTCCTCCCGCAGCACATCAGCTTTCCATTCGCCTTAACTTTTTATTACTCCAAAGAATCCACTGTCCTGACATAATGATTTTTGCCGACTTCTTTAATTAATCCTTTTAATTCCAGCGATACTAATATATGCAATAATTCTGAAAATGAACAGGAAACCTGTGATGCAATATCTTCCAGATTTTTAGCATACAAATCGAGAACACTATACACTAAATTTTCATTCGTTTCAAGCATTAATTTTTCTTTTCTGAAATTTTTAATTTTATTTTCACATTTCGTATCCAATAAAAAAAGAACATCCTCGACCGATAAAATAGGGCTTGCACCTTGTTTTAGAAGGCTGTTGCAACCAACACTTAAAGGATCTGTAATCCTTCCCGGCACAACCAAAATTTCTTTTCCCTGTTCCAAAGCCATGTCAACTGTGATCAGTGTACCGCTCTTTTTCCGCGCTTCAACCACGATGACAACATCCGAGAGCCCGCTAATGATTCTGTTACGAGGCGGAAACAGCCTGCCGATCGGCCGCGTCCCAGGGCAATATTCCGACAAAATCCCGCCATTTTCCATCAAGCTTTCATAAAGTCCTCTATTTGATATCGGGTAGCAAATATCTACCCCACAGCCAAGCACTCCAAAGGAGCTCCCACCTGCTGCAAGAGCCGCCATTTGTCCAACCCCGTCAATGCCATATGCCATGCCACTGATGACTTGAATACCATGTCCTGCAAACGACTCTCCTAAATGCTTCGCGACAGCACGGCCATATTCGGAACAGTCACGTGCGCCGATAATTGCCACGCTGTTTTTTCCCTCGTCCGGCAGAAGCCCTTTTACAAAAATAGCAAATGGATAGCCCGGTATTTGCAGTAGCCTTTTCGGATATTTCGGATGATGCCACGGGATAAATCGGATACCCTGATCCTGCAGACGTGCATAGGCATCCTTCAGCCTCCACCTCTTTCTTCTATTATATAGATACGCAGCATATGTCTCTGAAATTCCCTTTACCGCTTTAAGCTGATCTTCTCCCATATGATACAGATTTTTTGTTCCGCCCGCAGCCTCTGCAATTTGCTTGCTATGTGCACAAAAGCCGCTCTGCATACATGCCCACCAATAATCGTATTCTATTTCCCGTTGCATTGTAATCCCCTCTATTTGTCTATGATCTCTATTTTAGCAGCCTTCCATGTGAGTCTTGAAATGAATTGCTTCCGCCAAATGATATTCGTTGATCTGTGCACAGTTATCCAGATCCGCAATCGTCCGGGCAACCTTTAGAATCCGGTGATAGGCGCGTGCGCTGAAGCCCATGCGATGAAACGCTGCCTCCATCAGTTTTTGACCGGATGCCTTCAGTTGGCAATGCCTGTCAATTTCCCCAGCTCCCATTTGGGAATTGAAAAACAAGTTATTTGCAGCACCCGCAAAGCGAGCCTCCTGTATGTTCTGTGCTTTTATCACACGCTTGCGTACGGTCTTAGAGCTTTCCGACTCCTGCTTTTTTGTTAGCTCCCGGAATTTTATCTGCGGTACCTCCATGCAAACATCCATACGATCCATAAGCGGCTTCGATAGCCTTCCGAGATAACGCCTCCTCGCAGTCTCTGAACAGGTACACTTCGCTAAATCGGGATAAGCACCGCAGGAGCAAGGGTTCAACGCCCCTACGAGCATAAAGTCTGCCGGATAAGTACAGCCTCCGCCGCTCTTTATAATGTGAATCTGCTTGTCC
>CAZBRY010000316.1:0-2427 GCA_964494285.1 uncultured Lachnospiraceae bacterium | reverse complement strand
TGAACAAAGGGCAGAGCGATGAGCAGGTAAAAAGCATTTTAGATAATATGGTTCCTGAGGATGGTGATCCGGATGAACAAAAGGCAGATTGAGGTTCAAAAACATATAGCCGGTGAAGAAACAAAAGTAATGCAGGAGCTAAAGGAAATCTATACGCAAGCATCCGGAGAATGTGCTGATAAAATACGGGAACTATCCATGCGCACGGACATGGCCAATTTGCAAAGTATTGTTTGGCAAAAGCAGTACCAGGAAGTGCTAAAAAAGCAGATTGACAGCGTGGTTGATATCCTGAATACGAATTCATTCAGTAAAGTATCAGACTATCTGGGAGAAGCATACGAAAATGGATTTTTCGGCACGCTATACGACCTGCAGGGGCAGGGAATACCTCTCATATTCCCAATTGATCAAGAAGAGGTGGTTAAGGCTCTGCAGGTAGACTCAAAGATATCTCAAGGCCTATACCGGCGAATGGGAGAGGATACAGATCATCTAAAGAAAGCCATCCGCACAGAGCTCTCGATCGGCACCGCCGGAGGGAAGTCATGGAATCAGATTGCAGCTAACATTGCAATGGGGATGAACAGTCCGTTTACCAAAGCTTTCAACCGCGCTACAACGATTGCCCGTACAGAAGGACATAGGGTAACGTAGGAAGCCACCTTCCACTGCCAACAGAAAGCCAAAAGCAAAGGTGCCGATGTGATGAAGCAATGGGACTCCACGCTTGATAAGAGTACGCGTAGGAATCATGTAGAGTTGGACGGGCAACTGAGAGAGCTGGAGGATACTTTTGAAATTGCAGGGAAAGGCGCTATGTATCCGGGCGGCTTCGGGGATCCGGCTGAAGATTGTAACTGCAGGTGCTGTGTACTGCAAAGAGCAAAGTGGGCACTCACAGATGAGGAATATTATAAAAAATGGGACGGCGACAAAGACAAGCTTGTAAAAATCCAAGCAAAGAACTATAATGATTTCAAGGAACAGGCGAAAGCAACAGTAAAACTAAATGAATACAGAATGATGGATTTTGATTCCAGAAATCCAAACACAAAAGCAAAAGTTACATTCTTTGATGCCTTTACGGACATGCCCCAAAATGTGAAGGATGCAATTATAGATACAAGGATTGTTACGGGATCAAACGGAAGTTATTACGATTCTGCCGAGGATATAATATACGTAGGTGCAAAAGCTACTAAAAATGAGATTATTCATGAAATAGGTCATTCTGTTGAAAATAAACTGTTTGATAAAGAAAAGATTGATTTTATTAAACAGCGTTGTGTGAGCGGACTTAAAATTAATGATTTGGAGTTTGTCAAAGCTTATGATTCTTCAGGGAATGAAGTGAATGTATTCCTTCTGAAATCTGATAAATTTATAACTGCGTATCAGGGCAGGATGTACATAGATAGTTGGGAGGATGCAGTAAACAGAGACGGAACGATTAATATAAATAGTCTGCAGGAATTTATCTCAGAAGGATTTCAAGAATACTTCAAAAATAAAGGAAAATTAAAAAGCAAAAATTATGAGTTATTTGCTTTGATTGATGAGGTGATAGGAAAATGACGCAGCAAGATATAAAGCAGCTATTTCTCAGCATGAAATCATATCAAGAATATAACGGGAACAAGGCAGCATTCTCTGATATGGAAATGGATGATGAGATACTGGAACATATGAAAAAAATATCCCCGCAAGTATATGCTCCGAAAAATATGCATAGGGAAGTAAAACTAAGGACTGATTGAAATCAATTTATCAATAGTCCTTTTTTAGTAGACTGAAAGGGGTGGGAGATTTGAAAAAGTAAATAATTTGGAAAGCAGCATCCAGCGATGGGTGCTATTTTATTGCCCGAAACCATGATGGCGTTAAAACTATATGGAATTACTCTTACGCGCAGAGTGAAAAACAGGCGTTGCATAGCGGGAGACACCGCATAAAACGAAATGCAGAAAGGATTTATATGAAATTAGAAGAGGTATTGAGTAAGGAACTGTATGAGCAGGTCAAGGCGGCCATTGATGCCGTAAACGCAAAAGAACAAGACAAGTTAAAGCATGTGCGGTTCACAGATTTGTCGGAGGGAGGCTATATCAGCAAAGAGAAGTATGGCACGCTGGAAACAGAGAAGGGATCTATTGCCGCGCAGCTTCAAACAGCAACCGGTCTGATTGAAGAACTAAAGAAGGGAACAAAAACCGATGAAGGCCTGCAGGGTAAAATTGGTGAGTATGAAACTAAGGTTGCCTCACTGGAGGCAGAAAACTCAAAGCTGAAAACAGAAGGAGCTATTAAGGTAGCACTGCTTGACGCAGGCGCAAAGGCTACAGACATTGATTATCTGATGTTTAAAGCAAGTGCCGATGGCAAGGAGCTAAAGATTGGTGATGATGGCAAGCTAAAAGGGCAGGA
>CAZBRY010000315.1:0-2428 GCA_964494285.1 uncultured Lachnospiraceae bacterium | reverse complement strand
ATTCCGCCTCTTTAAACGGGGGTGCAATCTTATTCTTCACGATCTTTACTCTCGTGCGGTTACCAACGACCTCACCGCCCTGCTTTAATGTCTCAATTCTCCTAACATCCATACGAACGGAGGCATAAAACTTCAACGCACGACCCCCTGTCGTCGTCTCCGGATTGCCAAACATCACGCCAATTTTTTCACGAAGCTGATTGATAAATATGACGGTACAGTTAGATTTGCTGATGACTGCCGTCAGCTTGCGCAGCGCCTGAGACATCAATCTGGCCTGCAGACCCATATGGGAATCCCCCATATCTCCGTTGATTTCCGCTTTGGGTACAATCGCAGCGACGGAATCGACAACAACAATATCAACCGCACCGGAACGTACCATCGTTTCCGTAATTTCTAATGCCTGCTCGCCGTTGTCAGGCTGGGAAATATAAAGGTTATCAATATCCACCCCAATATTTTTCGCATAGACCGGATCCAATGCGTGTTCGGCATCAATAAATCCGGCAATACCGCAGCGTTTTTGCACCTCTGCGATCATATGCAGTGTCACGGTCGTCTTACCGCTTGACTCGGGTCCGTAAATCTCCACAATCCTACCCTTCGGAATACCGCCTAATCCGAGCGCAATATCAAGGCTCAAAGAGCCCGTCGGCACGGTCTCAACATTCATATTGTTATTACTGTCCCCAAGCTTCATAACAGAACCTTTGCCAAACTGCTTCTCTATATGCGCTAATGCCGCATCCAATGCTTTTAACTTCTCTTCTCTTTCCATTCCCATTTCCATTCTCCTTGTTATTTTCTTATTATTTTGCTCTTATTACCTCTTTATATTGTCTGACTTTGTACCGCCTTTCCAGCTGCACTAAAGAACATTTGTTCGCCTCTGTTGCTATAATAAAACATCTGTTCGGTTTTGTCAACTGTTTTCTCTTTTTGCCCCATTTTTATATAAATTTTCTTTCACTTACACAATATCAAAACAAGTGTCCAATCAAACGGACTTTAATAAAAGGATCTATGGCGACATGCCTGATATGAGATTAAACATTTCTTTCACGATATTCCAACAGGCTGCTTCTTAACAACGTCAGCGCGCTTGTTGCTGAGCTTTCCCGGATTTTTTCTCTGTTCCCTGAAAAACGGCATTCCTCCACGTGCGTTTTGCCACATACCGTACATGCAATATAAACAAGTCCAACCGGCTTTTGCTCGGTACCGCCGTCCGGACCTGCAATTCCTGTAATTGCAACAGAGACATCCGTTTTCGCAAAAATAATGCTGCCCTTTGCCATTTCTTTCGCCGTCTGCTCACTGACCGCCCCATGCTTTTTCAGTGTGCTTTTCTTTACAGCGAGACGGTGCCTCTTCGCTTTGTTTGAATAGGTCACAAAGCCCTCCTTGAACACAGACGAAGCGCCCGGCACATTTACAATACGAGAAGCAACCATGCCTCCCGTACAGGATTCTGCCGTCGTAAGCGTTAAGCCACATTCCGAAAGCATCTCTACAATAGAAGCCTCTAGCGTCACCTCTGCCTTTGTCGTATAAACCATGGTCTGAAACCGCCTTTTCAGCTCGTCTATGATCGGCTCCGCAAGCCGCCTCGCCTCTGCCTCTCCTTCTCCTCTCGCTGTCACGCGGATGTGCACCTCGCCGGTTTTGGCATAAGTCGCAACCGTAGGATTTTTAGATTCAATCAGATCCAAAACGCGCTGCTCAACCATACTTTCGCTGACACCGCAAAGCTTGACAACCTGAGAATAAATCGTTTCAATGGTCCTTGCACGCAAAAAAGGAAGCACCTGTTTCTCAAACATCGGAATCATTTCATTTGGAGGACCCGGAAGCAGAATCATGATCTTCCCGTTTTTCTCCATTATCAATCCCGGCGCCGTACCGTTTCCGTTGAGCAGTACGAGCGCGCCCTCAGGCACCATCGCCTGCTTCCAGTTGTTTGCCGCTATCTCCGCACCCATTTTCTCAAAATATTCTTGAATATGCTCCTTGGCATTTTCATCGACGACCAGCCCGCTCTCAAACACCTGCGCCGCAGCCTCCTTTGTCAGATCATCCTCCGTCGGTCCAAGTCCCCCAGATAAAATAATCAGATCAGAACGGGACAGAGCGGTTCTAATCATCTGAAGCAACCGTTCTTCATTATCTCCCACAGTACTCTGGTAGTAGCAGGAAAGCCCGAGAAACGCACACCGCTCCGCAAGATAAGCTGCATTCGTATTAACGATATTACCCAATAACAGTTCCGTCCCGACACTAAGCAATTCCACAACCATAACCACATGCACTCCCTACTTTATTTTGTCAGAATCTTATGTGTTATTTATTTCTATTAAATACATCTTTATTCTTGTAAATATAATCAATTAATGAGAATTGAAGAGGAACTAGAAAAAATCTAGTT
>CAZBRY010000314.1:0-2430 GCA_964494285.1 uncultured Lachnospiraceae bacterium | reverse complement strand
AACATTCCCGCTGTTATTCAGATCGACGTTGACGAGTCCATGGATGGAAAACCCGGCATCCTCGACGGCGGAAACGGTCTGCTGATCACGGAGCCTGACGCGGAAACGGTGGAAGAATACGAGGCCCTGCTTAAAGCGCAGAGTCAGGAAAAGGAGCTTTTAAGAGAGCTGCGCGGAAAAATCAATGAGACAAAATCCGGAAAAAAAATAAAGCTTTACGCAAATGCCGCAAATGTGTCCGATATCGCGGCGGCGCTGCAAAATGATGCGGGCGGCATCGGGCTTTTCAGAAGCGAATTTCTTTATCTGGAGCGCGCAGATTATCCGAGTGAGGACGAACAGTTTGAAGTTTATAAAAGAGCCGCCGAGCTGATGGCGGGCAAGCCGGTCATTATCCGTACGCTCGATATCGGTGCAGATAAGCGGTGCGATTACTTCCAACTGATGCCGGAGGAAAATCCGGCATTAGGATTACGGGCCATCCGCATCTGTCTGAAACGGAAGGAGGTTTTTAAAACACAGCTTCGCGCATTGCTTCGCGCGGCGGCTTATGGTAATATACTTGTAATGTATCCGATGATCACTTCGCTGTCCGAGGTGCTACAGATCAGAGAAATTGTCCAAGAGGTGAAGGAGGAGCTGCAAAGCCAGGGAGTGCCGTATAAGGATGTACCTGAGGGCATCATGATAGAGACGCCGGCTGCCGCGCTGATTTCCGGACGGCTCGCGCGGGAGGTGGATTTTTTCAGTATCGGTACGAACGACCTTACCCAGTATACGCTGGCGATTGACCGGCAAAATGCGGAGTTGGAGGAGTTTTGCGACGTCCATCACGAGGCGGTGTTAAAGCTGATTGCAATGACGGTCGAAAGCGCCCACGACGCGGGCATTTGGGCGGGCATCTGCGGCGAGCTGGCTGCGGATACGAGCCTGACGGATGCGTTCTTAAGGATGGGCGTGGACGAGCTGTCCGTGGCCGCTCCGTCGCTGTTTAAGGTTAGAAAAGTAATCAGGGAGTGTGACTGAGATTGATACGTGTGATAGCGTCCGATTTGGACGGCACGCTTTTAAATGAAAATCATGTACTGGATGAATTCACCTATCAGGTGCTTGTCCGTGCACAGAGGGCGGGGATGCGCTTCATTGCCGTAACGGGCAGGGATTATTCGATGACACTCGATGCGTTCGAGGGTTTTGATTTAAAATGCGATTATATTCTTGCGAGCGGCGCCGAAACAAGGGATCCTGCGGGAGAGGTGGTCAAACGGCTGCCGCTTCCGTTTCATAAAGTAAAAGAGGTGACCGAAGCGCTGGGCGGCTTTTCAAATCCGCTCAGTTATAATACGGCGAACGAGGACTACCGCGTAGGCAGCGAGGAAGAGGTCAAAAACGGGGTCGTGTACGAGGTCAGGAATTTTTACAGGCGCGCGGGCCTTGACCGCTTCGGCGAGGAGCGGTTTGTAAACCGTCTGTTTGCTCGGACGACGATCGTCCCGCAGCTGAAGGATATCGGCGAATCCGTGTACAAGATTTCTACGACCGCAAAGGATATTGCAACGATTATAGAAATGAAAAGGGTTCTGAGCCGTATTCCCGGTCTGGCGGTCGCTTCCTCTTTTTCCAACAATATCGAGATTACGGACGAGCAGGCGCAGAAAGGCCCGGTATTAAAAAACTATATCGAGAGCCTCGGCTATACGATGCAGGAGGTGATCGTTTTTGGCGACAGCCAGAATGATCATTCGATGCTGTGCATGGATTTCGGCTGTACGGTTGCGATGGAAAATGCGGCTCCCGATCTCAAGGCCGTTGCTCAAAGGATTGCTCCGCCAAATACCGACCATGGTGTCGCGCGAGTGATTGAAGAGCTGCTGGAGGAATATCCGAAGGAGATTTAAGAGAGGTGGCAGGCAAAGGAGATGACAACACGGGAAGAGGTTCTGTCCTACGGTATGACATTTGAAAATGTATATGCGGATACACCGTTTCATGACGATAACTGGGTGCTCTTAAGAAAACGGAAAAATAAAAAGGCGTTCGCATGGACCTACGAACGTGGCGGTCACCTATGCATTAACGTCAAAGTCGATCCGCAATGGCGGGACTTCTGGCGGAATCAATACGAGGCGGTTCAGCCCGGCTACCATCAAAACAAGGAGCATTGGAATACACTTATTCTGGATGGAACCATACCGGATGGGGATTTGAAGCGGATGATTGCGGAGAGTTATGATTTGGTGGGGTAGAGTAGAAATCATTTTTAAATTATATTTTGAAGAATGGAAATTAAAATTAAATATCAGTAAAAATAATAAGGAAGGGTTCCATCAGCTTGATTCTGGATGGTGCCACTCCTTTATTTTTCATCCTAGTGGGAGAGATATAAAATGCGGAAATAACACTACGAAAAAATTGATAAAGAACAAATTA
>CAZBRY010000313.1:0-2449 GCA_964494285.1 uncultured Lachnospiraceae bacterium | reverse complement strand
AGCTTTAACTCTCTGGCTTCCAGCTCCAGCTTCCCAATTGCCGCCATCCTCTCCGTGCAGAGTGCCGGCATGTAGCCGCGAATATAGTCTTGCGCGTCCTCCGGATCAATGCCGTTTTCCTTTGCTAATAAAATAATTGCTTCCGTGTCTCCCTCGGCCAGCTGTGCCGCCGCTGCGCGATTGATCTCATAGTAAGAGTTAAACTCTCCAAATTTTTCAAACATAAATTGCTCCTTTCCCTGCCTGCTGCCGCCCTGCGGCAATGTAGGCTCTCATTCAGTAAAATTGTTGGTTTCGAGTTCCTTTTTATATTCTTCCGCCGCTTTTGCGACCTCCCTGCTCAGCCAGCCGGCATAATCCGCAAGATCTGCATCAATTTTTATGATCTCATGACCTCCGCATTCAGTAAGATTCAGGATTTCTTCGTATAGGTGACGATTTTCCACCTCGTTTCCCTTGCTGTTTATCCATCCGGATTGCTGCCACTGGATGATCCACATGTTTTCTATGATCCGCTCGAAAAACCCATGCGGGCTATGCAGCCTGATGTCGCAGGGCTTTGTCAGGTGCCCCAGTGCGTCTGCGATTGCTACAAGCTCGATTTCGTGAGCAGAAAAGTTGTTCCCTGTCCCGAAGATTGTTCGGTCGGCCGGTCCCGCACTGGTCATTACGCACATCGTAAAACCGTAGGCTCCGGGCTGCCGGCGGATGCCTTTTACAGACTGCTCTATAAATATATCAACCTGTGGCTTATCCACCTTTTTCACCTCTTTCTTTGATTCGTATCATGGTGTAGCTCTGATATTGGTATCCCGTTACGGGATTGATACCGGTATGGATGCTGTTTTTATCTATGTAATATCCTTTCACCGGCACCGGATCTTTTCTAAATGTTGCGGCTGTGATGATTTCTTTTTTTGCTTCCGGGGTAATCAAATTGCGGCTGCAGGAGTATCTCTGTTTATTTGGATTGCTTGGATCCTTGAAGGTCTTTTCTGTCTCTTTTACAAAATACTCGGCCAGCTTCCCATAATCGCCCGTATCGTCGAGCGGAACAAAATACGGGCGTCCTGGCAGCCACAACAGGCGAATGATTTTTACCGTCTCCGGGATAGCGTTGACAATCATGTGATGATGGATTGCTTTATTTTCGTATTCCGTCGTGATGATGTATTTCAATTCATAGCCCGCTTTTTTATATTCTTTTTTCAAAGACCTCAAAAATTTTGCCAGATTTTTTTTTGCTTCCTCCGCTGCCGCTCGGTTCTCTTTTGTATAGGTTAGCGTACAGTGGAAGTCGTCTACTCCAAAATTTGCATTTATCTTTCTCCTGAGCTTTTTGATCGCCTGCCACAGATTTTGTCTTTTTACCTGCTCAGGTGTTGCCTTTTTCTTCTCGAGCCTTTTCTTCCCCGGAGCTCCATACCGACCGTTATGATATTTTTCCACCTCGATCGTTTCTCTCATCACATATGTCTTTTTTACATATGCCATAGATGTCTGCTCCTTAATAAAATTGTCGTAAAGATAATATCTATATCAAGATTGAAAAACGGGCTTGAAGTCCCCGTTTTACTGACATTTTTCTTGACTTTTGCCCGCATTTTTGATACAATATATTTGCAGTTAAGTCTGTCTTAAAATTGTCGTAGATTTTATGGCTGGAAGATAACAACGCCAATTGTTATCTTCCTGTTTTTTGTTCTGTTATCTTCTCTCCTGAAATTAATCTTGATATTTCCCTCTCGGTTGTTTGGTTGCGCTTGATACACTCAAGCTGCGCCTTTAGTAATTTTTCCTCTGAAAACAGACCTGTTGTCTGTGGATCATCGTAATCCTTATAGGCGCGGTTACCATACAGGGCGATTCTGTCCTCGAGTGGGAACTCCATAAAAACTGTGATGGTGGTGGCTGTATCGTATGCGTGCTTGGCGCGCCACCACTCGCCCTGTCTATAGTAGTGATTAAAGCACTCGCCCAGCTCATAGACCTTTTTTCTCGCTTGTTCTGCCGTCAGCATCTTCCTATCCTTTCTGTGATCTCTTTTATTGCACCAACTGCTGATTCTATGGAGAAAAACTTTTCTCCCTTGAACACTTTCGCATCAATGATGTATTTGCTCCGTAATGATGTATTTGCTCCATCTTGTTCTGAGATGATTGCGTAGATGTCAATTCCTTTGTATGTAAATACCTTTCTGTATCCATTGTTCAATGCTTTCATCGTCTTCTCCTTTCCGTTAAATCGTTAATGAGTAAGCTCCAATGCGTTCTGATATGCTCGAATTACATATCTTCGCCCATTTAACAACCTTTCTCTCTTCCAGCGCCACTGGAATCCTTGCGAACGGGCCTTCATAAACGTCCGGCGCAAATTTATCCAGACTGCTATCTTCTATTGCTACTTCCAGTTCGTCTGTTTCTCCATTTGTGTCGATCCATTCTTTCTT
>CAZBRY010000312.1:1676-2460 GCA_964494285.1 uncultured Lachnospiraceae bacterium | reverse complement strand
TAAATCGCGGCGTACCGTCATCTGGTAGTCTTCGTTCTTCTTAAGCCTTTCCAAAATCTGCGGAATTTCATCCTCCATCCGCTCCATCTCCCGGTACTGTGCCTCGGTGATTTTGCTCACCGGACGCTCATAAGCCGCCTCTTCCTCTTCTATTTGTATAATTTTCATTGCAGATCTATTAATTTCATTCCGATTCGACGCCGGAAGCGCGGACAACTCATCTAAGTCCGTCAGTCTCTCTGTCACAAGCTGGTACTCTGTCTTCTGCGACTCAACTTCTCTTGAGGAAGCTGTCATCTGCTCACAACAGTCACGGATATAGCGCTCACGTTCCTTATAGTCCAGTACGTTTAAATTGTTCCTGCGCTTTGAGGCATGCCCCAACACTTCGGGCATGGATCTGGCATTTTCTCCTTCCTCTAACTCAAGGAGAAAATCGTCTTCCTCTTCCTCTTCAAAACCAAGCTTTTCTTTTATAAAACGGAATAAATGAAATTGAAATGGCTTCATAGCTCCCCTTTCTGAATGCCCGAATATCTATCTGCCCCGCACAATCATATTTTTTCTATATTCCTGCTTCCAGTCATTCAGCGTATTTTCGATGCTCTCATAATACTCGCTGACTTTCCCTATATTTTGCAGTGCCTTTGTTTCCGCAAGTGCCTTCGCATAAGCGGAATCGGGAGAGTGGAGCCGGCTTTGGTTCATGCGCTCCTCCACTTCTTTTACAATCTCTGGATCATAGCCATATTGAAGCAGCATACGGTCGTATTTTTCCTTACGC
>CAZBRY010000312.1:0-1666 GCA_964494285.1 uncultured Lachnospiraceae bacterium | reverse complement strand
TACGCATGGAAAGCCGCATCGCCGCCAGATACTGGATTCGGCTCTCTTTGTCCTCATGTATCTCGCAAGCCTCTCTATAACAGTCCGCTGCCTTTTCAAACAGAAAAAGCTGCGCGTATGCCGTTCCCGTATTATGTACAATCGCCGCATAAAGCTCCGGTTCCTCCTCCTGTTTCAGACACTGCAACGCGTACATGTATTCATCGACCGCAAGCGTATATTTCTTAGTCCGCAGCAAATTATCTCCGCGCGCCTTACGCTTTTGTGCAAAGCCTAAACCTACGTTGTTCATCAACACCTGCTTGACTTGTCCAATTTCCTCCTCACCGCAGTAAAAGGTCTCCTCCAAAATCGTCGTAACAAATTCGCCAAGGCTGCTCCCGCCCTCAATAAGCAGACGCAGCTTTGCAGCAAGCTCCTTTAACTTTAATTGCTTTTCAAGAAACACACACAGTCTTTCATCCATCAGATCCTGATCGAGCACATATGCATTCTGTACGAGACAAAAGCAAAGCTCCTCGATGGAATAGACATTCGTCCCAAGCCCAACAATATAATACGGCGTTGTCGATAATTCTCCGATACATAAAATCAAATCTGTCACTTCTGCCACCCCTAAATGATATAGTTAAATCGGATCACACAAGCTCTACTTCCTTGTCCCAAATCTTTCCGGAAGCAGGATAAAGCTCTCCAAAACCCAAATCATAAACCCTTGCAAATATTTCCGTCTCCGAACGAAAGCTCACCTTAAGCTGCAGTCTCGTCGCCTTCTTCGGCCGCTCAGGAATGCCCGCAAGTTCTATTATTATCTCCTGCCGCTCCTTGCCATCCAACGGCGTGATCACAAGCGGCACCTCGTTCTTTCCATTCAATAGAAAATCAATTTGCGCCACCGCATCATACCAGTTTTCTCCGGCATCGGCCAACGCAATATATTCTTCTTTTCCCTGATGAAACATTTGAATCCCCAAATTAAATTTGAGTTTATCCTTGCCCAGAAATACATGGTTTTCATTCAGCTCACACGGCATGATTTTGTCCTTGGCACAATAACAGGCACCTTTGGAATACAAGTTTTTCCCCTGAAAGACTCGTTTACCCATGCAAAGGTATTTTAAGGTCTTGTCACACCAGGTTTCCTCAAATCCCTCCCCAAGCAGAAATACCGTTCCAACCGTTTTTCCCGAAAATACCTCATGCATCGTTCGAAGCACACATTCGTCAAGCCGCTCTTCCTTCTCTTTCGATGGTTCTCCCTCCATCATGAGCTGCGGCATTTTGATTTCTGTAAAATCCAGCCGATCTACAAAGGAAACGACCGGCACTGTCCGATGGTTCATCCAAAGACCATAAGAACGCATATACTGATCCGAATAGTCAAAAATAAACACCTCATTCTGCCAAAGTTCTTTCGGCTGATGCAGAATATAATAGTAGGCGCTTTCCTCATATGTCTGGAAATATATTTTCGCACGGTCGATCGGAATCGCCTCCGCAATCCGCTCAAGCACCTCAATTGTGCGACCCTCCAGCGTATCAACCGTAAAAATCATCGCCTCCACCTGCTCCGGAGTCGTCAGCGCGGACAGAAGATTAAGCGTTCGCCTGACAAACAAAATCAACAGCTCAACACTGTCGTAGGCTTCGCCCTCCAGCTCAATTT
>CAZBRY010000311.1:0-2460 GCA_964494285.1 uncultured Lachnospiraceae bacterium | reverse complement strand
CGGCGTGCTGGGCGGTTTTTTTATCACGGGTCTTGGTTATATTTTTGGAACCGAGGCAAGAAGCTGCGCGAATGAGATCAAGGTTGCGGTCGGTTCGACGCGCATCACAACGATGGGCAAGGAAGAAACCATACTGCGTATTTATAAGGATTCCTCAGGAGGAGCTTATTTTAAGCAGCTTTGGGTGGATGATACCATTGCGCCGGAACCCTATGGGGAGTCCCCCGAACAGATTGGTAAATCGTATTTGGAAATTGTCTATTGGCAAAAGGGCGAGGACGAGAGTCTGCCCGGTCAAAGTTTAAGCGGAACTGAGGAGCTGTTGATCGGTTTTGATCGTGCCTCGGGCGCGGAAGCGCCCATTACGATGAAAATAAATGGTGCGGATGCGACAAGCAAAATTGTCAGTAAAATTGAGATTACAGGCGGAGGGCGTACCTATACAGTCAGTATTTCGCCGGCTACGGGCAAGGTATACATGGAATAATGTGATAGGAAGGACGAAACGATGCAGAAGGGAATAAGAAAAGACCAAAAGGGTTTTACACTTGTGGAACTGCTTGTGGCGGTTGCGATTGCCGCAATCGTTGGCGGAGCTGTGTTGGGCTTTATGATTATTGGCGCGCGTTCTTTTTCTTCTACGAGCACCGAAGTCAATTTGCAGCACGAGGCGCAGCTTGCGTTTAATCAATTGCAGGATCTGCTCATCGATACGACGGTCGGAATTGAATATATGTATGGTGCGACTGAAACGGATGAAACTCTTGTGAGCAGTGAAAGTGATATTCCTACGGGAGCGGCTTTTAAAAAGCTGCGCATGTATAATACAGATGTGATTTATGAGGTCGTATGGAGTCGTGCGGAATCCAGACTCTACTATAATGAATATGACGCACTGGAGTCAACGGACGCTGAAGGAAATGCGATTGTCGTAAAGAACGGCGTTCGTGCCCGAAAGGAACGCATGGCGGACGACATCACTGATTTTTCCGTTGATTTGACACGTATGGAAAGCAAGCGAATCGTCCGCGTTGAGGTGGAGTTTTCAAGAAGCGGTAAAATCTATCGTTCGAGCCACAACATCACGCTGAGAAACCGGCTTGTGTCGGGTAATGCAATTCCTTCTTATGTGGATCCGCCTAAAGCTGACCTTCCGGCAATGATAGAAGCACCTGATCAAATTTATTTAGAGCCGGGCGAGAGCTTTACGTTTACGGGAATTACCGTCAAGGGGGTCGATGACACCAAAAAGCCGAATCAGGAGGTGCGCTGGTATATGGTTGACGCACCGGGATTTTTGTATGAGTCGGACACCGGTATCAGCACAGCGGGGAAATTGACGGTTTCTAAAAGCCAAAAAAATGATTTTAGGGTAAGGGTGGTGACGACGGATGGAACGGTATCCAAGACGGTTACTGTCTGCGTGATCATTGTGACCGATGTCAATATCAGCTTTACGCCGGCCGCATCAGCAAAAAATGAGCTCGGCGATGAGAATCCTCCGATTTATTCGGATGATTTGGCGGGGGGAGAGGAATTTACGCTGCAGGCTGCCGTGGCGGGAAGGTATCTCGATCAAGCGAAGGATCCGGAAGGTATTCTGGCGGTTGCATGGGAAAAAACGGGCGGAGAAGAGTACTTTGATATTGTTTCAAGCACATCGACATCCTGTATCTGCCGTATGAAAGCGACACTCGATTTCGGCAATCAGATATCGAGCAAGCCAATTGAGGTAAAGGCAACGAGTACACGTTCGGTGACGATTCCTTATGGAGGCGGACCGGTCTTTGGAGTATGGGGCGGTCAGGCATATAAAAAACCATCGGATTTCAACATTGTTGGCGAGGGTACGAACCTGCAAAGGGGTCAGCACCAGCCGTTTAGCGTGAAGCCAAAGGATGCAAATATAGAATTCACCAAATACATGTGCCTGTTTCATATTCGGCGGATCGAAACGATTTATAAGCAGGATGGGACGACGAGTGTAAATGTCATAGAATCTTATAGGGATCCGACTTACGCGAAGATCGAAGGGGATCATGTCGGCATTGTCTGCGCAAAGGAAATGAATCCAAATGCGGAATATACATATGAAATTACATTATACGTGTTTGAACCATTGAACAGTGGGGATGCAAATCGATGGGAGGTTTTCCCTTATGGTGGATACAATCTGAGTGATTATCGATATGTCAGCAACACGGTTGTGACAAATTTGAAAAGGGTATTTCTATATTTTAATAACTATTCGGAAAGTAAGGATTCCGCGACAAACGCCAGTATCGAAACGGGAGATAAAACTGCAATCTATATTCCGCGTAAGTTTGGACAGAGTAAAACCGGAAATCATGATGAGATTCAACAGTCGATGCCATTTTTTGTTTCCAATACGATTGTGCCGGAGGTAAAGAGTAATATCACGTTTGATTTTTATCAGGAATCAAACGGCACGTGGATTCC
>CAZBRY010000310.1:0-2472 GCA_964494285.1 uncultured Lachnospiraceae bacterium | reverse complement strand
CATCGCACAGACCAAAGCCAATTCCTCCTCCCGAACCGGTATCAATAAAGTCATCCATCGGTCTGGTATAAAATGCATATTTCCCGTTTACAAACTCCGGATGCAGCACAACGTTTCTCTGCTGCGGGGAATTCAATGTTTTTAAATTGTCAAGACGCTCCCACGTCTTTAGATCCTTTGTGCGGACGATGCCTGCCGCCGCAACCGCCGCCGACAAATCATTTACACTCGTATCCTTAGATTCCGAGCAAAACACGCCGTAAATATATCCATCCTCGTGCTTCGTCAGGCGCATGTCATAAACGTTTGTTTCCTCTTTGCATGTATCTTCAAGCAGGATCGGGTAATCCCAAAACCGAAACCCATCCACTCCATTGTCGCTCTCAGCTACACCAAAAAATGACTTTCTGTCATTGCCCTCAATTCGGGCAACCAGATAAAACTTACCGTTTAACTCAATCGCGCCGGAATTCATCACAGCATTCACACCGAGACGTTCCATAAAAAATGGGTTTGTCTCCACATCCAGATCATATCTCCAAGTGAGCGGAATATGTCTCCTCGTCAATACCGGATACTCCCAGCGGTCAAAAATTCCATTGTAAATATCCGACTTCCTGTTAGGTCTTGCAAGAACTCTGTTGTACTTTTCCAGTTCCACGTAATAATTAGGGTGCAGCATCAATTTTCCTCCTTATCATTTCCATACACATTCTTCCATTATGATATGGGCACTTCCACGGCTCTACAATCGGCTTATTCTCATCCGGCTTTCCGTCTTCATCCACTTGCCAAAACCATTCAGAGCCGCTTCGTTTGTCAATCACATACCGCTTGATAAATTCCCAGACATCGGCGGTCGCCTGCAGGTATTCCGTCCGAGACGGATCCTTTTCATAACCGTTTAAAAATCCGACTGCCGTTTCTGCCTGCACCCACCATACTCGCATTTTATTATCCACTCCCTTTTCGCATTCGTTCATCAGGGAATGGTTCACATAAGCGCGCTCATAAATTTTCTTTGTCAGCGCCTTCGTAATCGGGCTCATTTGGGTCGTATATGCCTGATCACCCAGCACCTCACAGCCGCGGTCTACAAGCCATGCCGTCTCAATATCATGTCCATAGGAATGCAGGTCTAAAATACTGTTCATATTTTTATCAAAAAAAACTTCCTGCCGCTGCAATACGGGATTATAAACTTTATCCGCAATCGTGTCCATCATAAAGCGCAGACGTTCTCCGGTAAAAGCGTCCTCTGTCACGCGGTAATACTCCGTATAAGCCTCGAACACATGCAGAAGCGTATTCATCGTCTTTTCCGCTATAATGCCGTTTTCCGAGAGTTTCTCATTGCTTTCCGGTCGAAATTCGCGGGTAAACGCTTCCAAATATCCGATCTCATCCGTGCAGTTTTTCTCAATCACCTGCTGCAGGGAACGCGCGAGTGCGAGCGCCGATTCGTCTCCGGATGCATCATAATACGAAGAGAGCGCATAGATGGCGAACGCCTGATTATACGTGTGCTTTGTGTCATCCTTTACCGTCCCGTCGTATTGCAGGGACCAATACACGCCGCCGTACTCAGGATCAACGCAGCACTCTTTCATGAACGCATAGGCATGCGCCGCTTCCTCAAGCAGACTGCTCTCCCCCAGTGTCAGATAAGCGTTGGAAAAGAACCACAAAATCCGGCTGTTAAGAATACAGCCCTTTTCTGCCTTTTTATCGAGCACCAGATCATAACTAAGCCAGCCATAATATCCGCCGTTTGCATCATCCCTTAATCCTTCCCAAAAGGGAATCAGATCCTTTTGCAGATGCTCCGTCACTTCCCGAATCAACATAAAATACTCCTTCGATTATCATAAACGTTGGAACAGCGGGCCCGAAAATAAATAAGACCCGCTGTTTTGTTTGATTAATTTACCTAAACTTCTATAGTTTGTAACTTAATTTTAAACGAAATTGCAGCTAATTGCAATACTTTTTTTGCATTTTTCACAATGTTTTTTACAGCGTCTTTCTCAGCGTTTTCCATACTCCGTATCGTCTTTTGTCAAAACGCTATGTTCCTTAATATAAGCCATGATTTCATCAAACTTTGTAAACGCCAGACCAACGTAGCTGTCCGCCGCACCGTAATACAGGGCAATCTTTCCGCTCTCCGGATCATGGATCGTTGCGCACGGAAAAATAACATTTGATACAAAGCCTCGCTCCTCATACCACTCCTCGGGTGTCAGCAGGAAGTTTTCACAGCGGTATTTCACAATCGACGGACGTTCTAAATCCAAAATTGCGCCTCCAATGCTATATACAAAGCCATTGCACGTGCTGCTCACACCATGATAAAACATAAGCCATCCTTCCGATGTCTCAATCGGTGCGGCGCCGCCGCCGATTTTCACGGATTCCCACCACTCACTGCCCTTGCCCATAACATGCCGGTGTTTTCCCCAATACACCAGA
>CAZBRY010000309.1:0-2492 GCA_964494285.1 uncultured Lachnospiraceae bacterium | reverse complement strand
ATCGAACACTCGAACATTTGAGAATTTGTTGTCTGCCGTAAGCGATAGCGGACTGAAAATCTCTCGGCCTGAATATGGCAGAGCCTTTGCATTGGATCAAGCCGAATTTGTGATCCTCGCACCCAATACCTCCGATTACCTTGAGCCGAATAACCATTCCATTGTGCTAAGGCTAATAAACGGCTCAACCTCCTTCCTGTTCACAGGCGATGCGGAAGTGTTGTCTGAATCCGAGATGCTGGCCAAGGACAGCAGCATATTGAAATCTGATGTGCTCAAGGTCGGGCATCACGGGAGCGAGTCTTCAACAAGCCTTGCATTTTTACAGGCTGTTTCGCCTCAATATGCCGTTATCCCGGTCGGAGAGGATAATGACTATGGCCATCCCGCAGGGGCGGTTATGAACAGATTGACCGCTGCCGGTATTGCGGTTTTTCGCACAGATAAAAACGGGACCATCGTTTTCACATCTGACGGCAGTAAAATAACCGTAGATAAAGTCGCCTTCACCGCAGCAGAATCCGAGATCACGCCGGATGAGCCGCCTTCATCTATATCGGAAGATGTTGTCATATCCGATGTAGACAAAAAAGCCGAGCTTGTGACAATAAAAAACACCGGATCAACCGACGTGAATCTAACCGGATGGAAGCTGGTATCGGTAACAGGCAATCAGACATTTACATTCCCCTTTTATACCCTGAAAGCTAACGCAACCGTAACCATTGCAAGCGGCGGAGCAGAAGGCGATTTGATTTGGACCGCCTCGAATATTTGGAACAATTCCGGCAGTGACCCCGCACAGCTCTATGACGCGCAAAGTCATTTAATTGCCGTTTTTGACAGTTGACTGGAGGAGAATATGAAGTTAATTATTGATCGTTTTGAAGGAAATTTTGCGGTTGTCGAACTAGAAAACAAAGATACCGTAAATGTCCCGAAGCAAATCCTTCCGGATGACGCAAAGGAAGGAACTGTTCTTGTCATAGAAATTGACCATTTGGAAACTGAAACAAGAAAACGCAGAATTTCTGAAAAAATGAATGAATTGTGGTCCGACTAATAGATAAGCATTGTTGACGCTTGAAATGCGGTAAAGCGTTTTCAGCCGTTAAATTTTGATTGTACTGCCTTTGCTGCTCGTCTTCCATGTGCCCACACTACTTGACGCTTGCAGAAAATACAACCTCGCCTCCTAACCCGCAGCGGGCAAGGAAGCGAGGTTGTATTATATGATACTGATCTTCATATTTATCGAAGATTGGTATGAGCATTCCGGCGACCGGCTATTGCGATAGCATTGAAGCATCCGATCAAACATCAAACCGGTTGTATTTCTGATGACAGTCCACACACAGTTTCCTGCCGCCTTGAAGGCGTATCCAGTTATCGCCCGTAGTCTCCCCGCAGCTTTCACAATCATAAGATTTGAAGATCCGCGCCGCTTCAGGTAGTTTTATCTTTGTATCTGTTGCTTTAAACATCTCTTTCGGCTCAAGTCCCTGATAATAATCATACGATTCTTCTCTTGTCATTGAATCCGGCTTTTTCTTCAGCATGAGACGAACGGACTTGCCGGTGTGCCGGTTATAAAAAGAAAATGCCTGTTTTCCTGTCAGGTGAAACAGGAGATTCCCCTTTCCAATGCTGCAGCCCAGAATAACTTGTATGGCATCCACACCGCAAGCGTCATTTTCTGAAATGCACACGACTTCCTCATCTGAGGAGAAAGTCAATGCCAGTAAATCGATCGCATACAAAGCGGCCTTATAACCTATTGTCAGTCCGCCGCAAAAATGACCGTGGAAGGCGACGCATTTTTCCCAAACATTATTATTCATTGCTTTTTGCTCCTTTCCGTTGCTTTTCCGAATATCAGTTTTCAAAGGTGATATTCTGATATCCTCCAAAAAACGATTCTGATATCCTTTCGTATGTGGGGATGCCGAGAAGGTACTCGGATATTTCATCGAACTTCACGGCGGGATTGACATCTGAAAATTGCTCAGGATAAAGGACACAGCCGATGTAATAAGCGTCTGCCAGCGCAATTTCCAAATTTGCGGCATAATAATTAAAAGGCATTTGCAAATACAAGCGTCCGGTCTTAAAGGCGCTGAGCGCATCGTAAAACTCAGGATTTGCAGCGTAATCTCCTTGTAAAACGGTTAAGCCGCCGGCGTCTATGATAATGCTTTCGGGATTCATATCCAACAGCTTCTCTTTGTCCAGCATAACGTACCCATTAATACCGGCCTTTAGCACCACGTTATCCGCTCCCAGTATATCGAACAGTACATAATCTCCTGTTGTGCTTTCAATTCCATGAGAGCCGCGCATAGACAAACAGCCGAGATAAACCTCCGGTTTCTCTGTTGCGCCGTCCGTTCGCATCGCAAGATCCGATTTACACGACTCAAAATAGGCTATTACCTCAGAAGCGCGATCTTCAAAACCGGTAATCTTTCCGATCAAGTTCATAGAATCATAAA
>CAZBRY010000308.1:0-2499 GCA_964494285.1 uncultured Lachnospiraceae bacterium | reverse complement strand
GTTGACGGCATCCGACATTGCCGCCGCAAAGGCGTATGTGGAAGCGTATAACAATGCGGTGGCATATATAGCTGATCAGGATAAGACAATGGCGGACAATAAGAGTGCCATTGCATCATCCCAGACGGCAATCAAAAATGCCAATAGTGAAAAAACAAGGTTGAATACAGTGATCGGCAGCGCCAACGCGGCAAAAGCCAATGCATCTAATCAGAGCGCGAGCGCGCAGCAGGCTTTGGACAATGCGAATGCGACATTAAACAAAGTAAGTAATTATGTATTTACGGCGGACAGTACCTTTACTTATGAGGTCGATGTCGAGGATCAGGCTCAGTATCAGGATCTTTTAGAGGAACTGAGAAGATCCATGGACAGCTATGATGAAGTTGCCGGCGATACGGAAGATTATATTGATGCGACATCAGGAGGAGACTTTTGGGATAGGTTCTTTGGTTTATTTAAGAATTTATCGACCGAGCTGAATCTGGAAAGGAAGTATCATGATATTAGATGGTATGGCACGGAGGGCACCTGCTATGTTTTCGCGAGCGATGACGATAACACGAATTATCTGATCGCGCTCTCAAATGAGCGTTGCGTCCTGACGCAGATCGATGCGGGCGAGAAGGCGGTTTTCGAAGCGACCTTTGCGGATGCGAAGGCAGCCGATGCTGCGGCAGCGGCACAGGCAGCGGCGGAAGCGGAAGCGGCGGCATTAGAGAAATACGAAAAGGCGCTTGCGGCACTTGCGGTTGCAAGGCAAGCTCTGCAAGACATATCGGTAAGCGACAGGGAACTGGATCTGGACGCTCTGCAGGCAAAGCTGGCTGACGCACAGGGCACAAAGGATGCGGCCGAAGCAGAATACGAAGAAGCGAAGGATAAGGCTGCGGCTGCGGACGAAGATGCAAAGAAAGCCAGAAAAGCGGCTGATGATGCAGCAGCGGAAGCTAAGAAGGTCAAGAGCGCGACTCAGGACAGAGGTACGACGGATTCAGGAACGACAGGCTCGGGAACAACAGGCACTACAGCTACAGGAGCAACTGTAATTACGGCAGGAGCGGCTACGGGCGTACTTGGAGCGATTGCTCCGGCATCGGCAGTGAGAACGGTAGCCCGCACGACGGCAAAAACAGAGCCGACAGGCGAACCGGCGGCGCAGGAGGAGGAAAAGGCGCCTTCGGCAGATGAGTCGGAGGAGGTTACGGAAGAGGAAAAAGCGCCGGCAACAGAAGCTGTGACGCTTACCGAGGAGGAAACTCCGCTGGCAGCAGCACCATCATCCGTAGTTCCCGCATTCTTATGGTGGATTCTCGCTTTGCTCATTATCATCGCAGCTATCGCGACTTATAAATATTATGAGTCCAGAAAAAAGAAAGCAGTAGCGGAAAATAAGAAATTTGACAGTATGAAATAGATAAAAAAATAAATAAAAAAATAAAAACAGAGTCTGCCGGCAAACAAGCTTAGCCGGCAGACTCTGTTTATTACATGGGAAATCCCCAAAGCCAACTTTTGTACTAAAAACCCCTTGACATTGGGAGTGCAAACCCCTATAATTATCTAGCGTGCACAAAAATGCGTTTTTTTGTTGTGCACATTGGATTATCAAAATCATACCACAGGAGGTGAAAAGAATGCCAACATTTAACCAATTAGTTAGAAAGGGAAGACAGACAGCTGTATATAATTCAGGAGCTCCGGCTCTTGGCAAGGGTTTTAACTCTTTGCACAAGAAGTCTATCGAGACCTCTTCTCCTCAGAAGAGAGGTGTTTGTACCGCTGTTAAGACAGCGACCCCTAAAAAGCCTAACTCGGCCCTCAGAAAAATTGCCAGAGTACGTCTTTCTAACGGAATCGAAGTAACAAGCTACATTCCGGGCGAAGGTCACAACTTGCAGGAGCATAGTGTTGTTCTGATTCGCGGCGGAAGAGTTAAGGACTTACCTGGTACAAGATACCACGTCATCAGAGGTACTCTGGATACGGCGGGTGTTGCCAACAGGCGTCAGGCGCGTTCGAAATACGGCGCTAAGAGACCCAAGGCGAAGTAAGGTAAGGGAATCGTACCACAACAAAACTAAAGTAGAGTGTTGGAATTCGTTTCACAAATTGTTTGTAATAAATGCAATAGAAACAATACAGCGCGTACACATTAGCGGAATACATGTGAGTACCTGTGAATTAATCTTGCAAAACCGGTTGGTTTTGCAGCAATTATTTTGATTAAGGAGGGAAGAACCGTGCCACGTAAAGGACATATTCAAAAAAGAGATGTATTAGCGGATCCTATTTACAACAGTAAGGTCGTAACAAAGCTTGTCAATAACATTATGTTAGACGGCAAGAAGGGTGTTGCGCAGAAAATTGTTTATGGGGCATTCGAAAGAGTAGAGGCAAAGGCAGAAAAGCCTGCTCTTGAAGTATTCGAGACGGCGATGAGCAATATCATGCCGGTACTCGAGGTAAAGGCAAGACGTATCGGCGGTGCTACTTATC
>CAZBRY010000307.1:0-2537 GCA_964494285.1 uncultured Lachnospiraceae bacterium | reverse complement strand
AACGAACAAAGAGTACAGGAACTAGAAAGAATCTCAGGTTTGACCTCCGAACAAGCAAAAGAATATCTGTTAAGAATTGTTGAAGATGAAGTGAAACACGAAACCGCATTGCTCGTGAAGGAAATGGACGCGCGCGCAAAAGAAGAGGCGGACAAAAAAGCGAAAGAGTATGTAGTGACGGCCATACAGAAATGTGCGGCTGACCACGTGGCAGAAACTACGATTTCGGTAGTGCAGCTGCCAAGTGATGAGATGAAAGGCAGAATCATTGGTAGAGAAGGAAGAAATATCCGTACATTGGAGACGATGACGCGTGTGGATCTGATTATTGATGATACCCCCGAAGCGGTTGTCTTATCCGGTTTCGATCCGATCAGAAGAGAAGTAGCGCGAATTGCTCTTGAGAAGCTGATTGTGGATGGACGGATTCATCCAGCCAGAATCGAAGAAATGGTTGAAAAAGCGCAGAAGGAAGTAGAAACGATGATTCGTGATGAGGGTGAAGCAGCGACCCTCGAGGTAGGCGTACATGGTATTCATCCGGAGTTGGTTAAGTTATTGGGCAGGATGAAATTCAGGACGAGCTATGGACAAAATGCGTTAAAGCATTCGATCGAAGTATCCCTGTTGTCAGGATTACTTGCTGCAGAAATCGGCGTGGATGTCCGCATGGCTAAGCGGGCAGGTTTGTTACATGATATAGGCAAAGCAGTCGATCATGAGATGGAAGGTTCTCATATTCAACTGGGTGTTGAGTTGTGTAGAAAATATAAAGAGTCACCGATTGTTATTAACTCCGTGGAATCTCATCATGGCGATGTAGAGCCACAGACCTTAATTGCATGTATCGTTCAGGCAGCCGATACTATTTCAGCGGCGAGACCGGGTGCAAGAAGGGAAACATTAGAAACATACACTAACAGATTAAAACAATTAGAGGATATTACAAACTCCTTTAAGGGAGTGGATAAGTCTTTTGCTATTCAAGCGGGTAGAGAGATTCGTATTATGGTAGTTCCGGAACAGGTAAACGATTCGGATATGATCCTTATGGCACGTGATATTTCAAAGAAGATTGAATCCGAGATGGAATATCCCGGACAGATCAAAGTTAATGTCATTCGGGAAAGCCGAGTTATCGATTACGCAAAGTAAAAATCAGATGGTACAAGCTCATGAAGTGGGTTTGTACCATTTTTTTGTTCTATAGGAAATCGCATTGTTCTCATGTAAAAACAAATGTCCGTATAGGAAAGTATTTTCAATAGGTGTACGCGAGTGGAAAACAAATGTATATTTTTTTGAATTTCCCCTTGTATATTGGCAATTCGTATATTATACTACAACAAGTAACAGTGGAAGAAATATGTTACTGAGGAGAATGAAAAGAAAAGGTGGAGATGATATGTCGTTAACATTATCGGAAAAAGCAAAGGCTGTAAAGCCGTCCTCAACGCTGGCGATTACCGCGAAGGCAAAGGCAATGCGCGCTGAGGGAATGGATGTGATAGGATTTGGAGCAGGAGAACCGGATTTTAATACGCCTGAAAATGTGTGTAATGCAGCGATAGATGCCATTCATGCGGGATTTACGAAATACACACCCGCCTCGGGCACAGAAGAATTAAAAAAAGCAATCAGTAAGAAATTTGAGGAGTTCAACCATCTTCATTATGCACCAAACCAGATTGTCATCAGCAACGGCGGAAAGCATTCTCTGTCGAATGCGTTTGATGCAATTTTAAATGCAGGTGATGAAGTAATTATTCTAGCACCTTATTGGCTAAGCTATCCTGAAATGGTGCGGCTTTCTGATGGTGTTCCTGTTTACGTTTTCGGTACAAAGGAGCAAGGCTATAAGGTCAGCGCACAGCAAATTGAGAATGCGATTACGTCAAAGACGAAGGCACTAGTACTTAATACACCGAGCAATCCGACCGGAATGATCTATTCTGAAGAGGAGCTTCGTGCGATTGCACAAGTGGCTGTAAGGAATGATATTTATGTCGTTGCCGATGAAATGTATGAGTATTTGATTTATGGCGATGAGAAGCATGTGAGCATTGCTTCATTTAATGAAGAAATATATAAGAGGACAATTACCTGCTCCGGTTTGTCTAAGAGCTATTCCATGACTGGCTGGAGGATCGGATACACCGGCTCGAGTGTGGAGATTGCAAAGCTGATGTCCTCGATTCAGAGTCATGCGACTTCAAACCCCAATTCGATCGCACAAAAAGCGGCATTAGCGGCTTTGATTGGCCCGCAGGATGCGTTGGAGTCGATGCGTATGGAGTTTGACCAAAGGAGGAAGCTGATGTATGGGCGTGTTTCCGGGATGCCGTACTTATCGGCGATAGAGCCAAAGGGTGCCTTCTATTTATTTGTAGATGGAGGCGAAGTAATGGAGAAAGAATACAAGGGAGAAAAGGTCGGTACGATGGATCGCCTTGCGGATATACTTCTTTCCGATTATGCGGTTGCGATCGTTCCCTGTGAAGATTTCGGCTTCCCAGACAGCTTTCGTCTTTCCTATG
>CAZBRY010000306.1:0-2557 GCA_964494285.1 uncultured Lachnospiraceae bacterium | reverse complement strand
GTCGATTGCCTGTACATACTATGTGATGAGAGGAAAAAGAATAAAGATTGTGCCATGCCTGCTTTCTTTGATTGGAGCGGTCGTTGTTTTGTTTTTGAGCACAAATAAGGAAAACAATACTTGGTTTTTTGTTGAACTGCTGATTATTATTGCTTGTGTCAGTCTTTACTATTTATATGAAAGCTATCATCCGATAGCGGAGACAGTGCCGGAGTCGACAAAACCGTTGCAGACAGAAGAGGACGGCATAATAAAAGGAGAAACAGAGGAAGAGAAGGAACTTTGGCTTGCAAGAGCGCGGGCGCTCATATTCTTTGGTGAAAATGATGCACTTTACGAAGAAATCAAAACAGAAGAAATTGCTGGAAAAGCAAAAGAGGAGAATAATGAGCCTGTGAAAGAAGAAAAGAAAATGATCAAATTTTTAGAGAATCCATTGCCGCTTCCTAAGCCACATGTTTCAAAGGAAATGGATTATTCCCTTGATATGGAAACGGACTCCGATCTGGATTTTGACATCGAAATCGAAGAGGACGATGATTTTGAAGTATAAAACCGTTTTTTTTTCACATACTATATGAAATAGTATGTAAAAGGAGCGGTGTGAATGGGCGCGGATCAAGAGATCAAAGAATTTGGGCAGATGACCTTGGATAAGAGTAAAAGCAAACACAAGGTTCATCTGCTTTCTATTATTGGTGAAATTGAAGGACATGATGTGCTTGGGGCGAACACAAAGTCAACAAAATATGAGCATGTTTTGCCAAAGCTGGCAGAGTTGGAGGATGACGGAGAAATTGAAGGACTTCTGATTTTGATTAATACGGTGGGCGGAGATGTGGAAGCGGGACTTGCAATCGCGGAAATGATTGCTTCTTTGAGCAAGCCGACTGTTTCACTCGTGCTTGGCGGAAGTCATTCCATCGGTCTTCCGATTGCGGTCAGTACCAACTATTCGTTTATTGTTCCGACGGGAACCGCAGTCATTCACCCTGTCAGAACGTCAGGCGTCGTACTCGGAGTCAAACAATCGTTTGATTATTTCAGGCAGATTCAGGACCGGATCGTTGGATTTGTAACAAATCATTGCGGGGTTACCAAAGAAAGATTTTTAAAGCTAATGATGGAAACGAGTCTGATGACAAAAGATATGGGTACGATTCTTGTTGGCACACAGGCGGTAGAAGAAGGGATCATTAACGAGGTCGGGGGTATTCAAGAGGCCTTTGAAAAGCTGCACGCACTGATTGACGAAAATGCCGACGAAAATAAGAAAAGTGCGAAAAAAGAAATAAAAAGAAAATAGTGGTTGCAAAATGAAATGAAATTTAATATAATAGCAAAGGTAGCCGTTAAAAAATGGCGGGCTTCCGTGGCTCAGCTGGTAGAGCGACGCATTCGTAATGCGTAGGTCAGGGGTTCGAATCCCCTCGGGAGCTTTCATAAAAACCGTAGTCTCCTTTAATGTGCAGACTACGGTTTTTATGATGAGATCAATGAGGAAAAAGGCATATTGCTTAGTAGTGCCCGCGCAATTTTTTTTCAAACATCTGAAGCAGTGCATAGAGCAGCATAGAAATGACACATAAAACAAAAATACTCATGATGACCATATCAAGCTTAAATACCTGACTGCCGTAAATGATCAAGTAGCCGAGTCCTAAACGGGCGGCAAGAAATTCGCCGATGATGACACCAACGAGAGACAGGCCGATATTCACCTTCGCAGAGCTTAAAAGCGTTGGCAAGCTGTTTGGCAGTACGACTTTTAAAAAGGCATCTGTTTTTGTTCCGCCAAGTGTTTTGATTAGTTTGATTTTTTCGGGATCGGCGGAAGTAAATCCAGTGTAAATTGTAATGACCGAACCGAATATGGAAACGGAAATCCCCGCAACGATAATTGTCTTGATTCCGGTTCCGAGCCATACAATAAATAGGGGTGCAAGTGCCGACTTCGGCAGCGAATTCAGTGCGATTAGGTATGGCTCACAGATATCGGACAAATATTCGCTGCCCCAAAGCAGTGTGGAAAATAAAATACTGATTCCAATAACAAGGGAAAAGCTGAGGATTGTCTCTAAAAGCGTGATTCCAATATGAGAAAACAGGGAGCCGTCTGCTGTCATTTGATAAATACAGAAAGCAATTCTTGACGGGGAAGAAAAGAAAAAGCCGTCAATCCGATGCGTGTCGACGGCCAGTTCCCATGTGATCAAAAACAGAAATAGAATGCCAATCCGAATCAGCTTGATGAGAGAACGTTTCTTTTTATGCTGTCTGATATAATTCAGTTGGTTATTAGATGCATGGTTCATTCATTCAATTCCTTCCATAACAAATTAAAATAATCTTTAAATTCCGGCGCATTACGTACGAGCAGCGGGGAATGTTTTTTAAGAGAAAAATTCAGCGTGACAATTTTTTTTACATGTGCGGGTCTGCTGGATAAAATGACAATGCGTTCGGAAAGGCTGATTGCCTCCGATAAGTCGTGCGTTACCATAACAGCTGTCTTTCCTTCGGATTTGATTATGCTATAAATATCGTTGGAAACATT
>CAZBRY010000305.1:0-2558 GCA_964494285.1 uncultured Lachnospiraceae bacterium | reverse complement strand
GGAAATATCGCCGGTATCCGCATATTTGGCAAAAATCAAATCGCAGCTGTACCGGTTTGGGATTCTTGTAAGGTTATCGAGATAAGCGGCCTGATTCAGCGCATGGTTATCGATGATGTTTTTTTCGAGCTGATTGAAGTCCCAGATGATCGTAATCAGGGAATACACCATGAACGCCCATAAAAAAACGCATACCGTAAGCAGATTTTTATTCGTGTAAACATTATTTTTTAACAGAGGATCAAAATACAGATAACAAAAAAATGTGCTGCCGAATATGATAAGTAAGGCGAGCTGAATGACCTTAAAAAGCTTATAGCTCTTAAAAAAATCTGTTTTCATGATAAATTCCTCCCACGTCCTCAATCATGTAAATAATCCATATTATCGGAACATAAGACGTATTCCGATAATCAGATAGACGGCTGATGCCTTTTATGAGAATTTGCTTTGCAATTTCTCATAAGCCATATTATGGCTCTATTGTAAGTGACTATGATTATTATAATCTAAATTGTGACAAAAGAAAACAAAAATTAATGAACCTTTTTCCTTTTTAAACAGTCTTTATTTATAACCGGATAATTATAACCGGATAATTATAACCGGATAATAGTGAAAGCGGTTGTTTTCCATATGGAACTGCTCTGCAAAAAGATTCGAGATGGAGGAAATGATGAAGAAAGACAGATTGGTGAAGGGAATGATAGGATTGGCTGCGGCGGTATTTGTTGCCATTCCGGCAGGACTCAGCCATCAGAGCGTGCTCGCGGCCGAGGCGGAAAAAGAAGTAGCCGTAAAAAGCGAGGCGCAGGGAGATGCTTTGGAGGATTATGATCTGGTGGTCATACAGGAGGAACAGGTTCCGCTCGCCCCTTTTGCAGAAACAAATTATGACCGCATTGCAGTTGGGGTAGTTTTCCTGTCTTTGCTCGTTTTGCTGTCCGGCGGATACGGCCTGTGGTATTTGTCATGTAGAAAGCGCATTCTGGCGCTCTCCGTAAATCTACCAGAGGACGAGGCGAAAAAGGCGCGCGGAAATAGCACCTTTTTTCATCCGTTCAAAGCTGCACGAGCCGAACGGGAAATTGAGAACCGGGTTGCCGGCGGGTTTGTAAAAACATAATTCCGGTAATTTATTTAGCAATTCATGGAAGAAAACCTTGAAACAGATATCACAATGTGATAGAATAACGAATAACAATCATACGAAAAGAGAGTTTATTTACCCATTAAAGGAGGGGCATTATGAAAATGAAACGCACGATTTCCTTATTACTTTGCTTTGTACTCATTCTCGGAATGACTACGACGGCATTCGGAGCGGCAGATATTGAGGACTATTATACAACCAGGACAAATGAAGCGATCGCACAGGCAGAAGCTGCAGAAACCGCAGCAGCAGATGCGACGAAGGCGGCGGCAGACGCAGCGGCGGCAGCAGACGCGGCCAAGGCAGCGGCAGACGCGGCCAATACAAAGGCTTCGGAGGCCGAGACGGTTTATAAGGAGACGACAGAAACAGACGGCAGCACCACGGTGACGAATGAACCCCAGGCTGCGGTGGATACGGCAGCCAGCACAGTAGCTGATGCGAATACTAATATTGATGGTACGATCGATGACACTGAAGATCAGGTGAATGACATTGCGGCGAATGCGACTACGGATATCGAAGGTCAGGCGCAGGCGGCAGCAGATGCCAATACGGCGGCTGCAGATGCGGCGGCGGATGCGGCGGAAGCTGCAAAGCGCGCAGAGGATGCAAAGAAAGCGGTGACGGACGCGGTTGCAGGAGGCACAACAGATCAGGCTGGGATGAACAAGCTCGCGAGCGATGCGGCAGCGGCGGCGGACGATGCGGAAGCAGCGGCAGCTAAGGCGGCAGAGGAAGCAAAGAAGGCAGAGGATGCAAAAAATGCGGCGCAGGATATTTTAGATGCAGCACAGCAGGCTTATGACGCTGCGGTTGCAGCGGCAGAAAGTGCGATTCAGGCTGAAAAGGACAGGGCACAGGCTGCATTAGATGAGGCGCAGGCGGCTTTGGAGGAGGCTCAGAAAACGCTGGATGACGCAAATGATGTTTATGAAGGTGCTATGAAAGGAGCGGCTACGGCGGAGGATAGTGCGAGAGCAGCGGCGGATGCGGCAGTTGAAGCGAGCGCAAAGGCGTTGATTAGCGAGAATCTGCTGGCACAGCTTGTCACAGGCGATTCCACTTCCAGCTATCAGACCCTGAAGGATGCGGTAGATCAGGCGGCAACCGATCTGGAAAATGCAGAAACAAATGAGGATAACGTAAATAGAGAGCAGGATCAGGTAATTGATGACGCAAATAACAAAATCAAAGAACAGGATGAAGTTATAGCGGGCGAACAGGCTAATATCGACGCGCTGAATCAGGAGAATAAGGACATTCAGAATTCGGGCGAATATAAGAACGCGTTGAATGTTCTGGATAAGGCGGATGATACTAGATCGATTTTATATTGGAAGACCAATTTGGAGTATTATAAAGAGATTGCAGGTAAAAGTGAGGGAAGTTCAGATCCGGACAG
>CAZBRY010000304.1:0-2577 GCA_964494285.1 uncultured Lachnospiraceae bacterium | reverse complement strand
CCTCCTTCTACTTCCAATAGCACACTGGCTTCACCTCCTCATCATAACATAAAAAAGATGTATTTCACTATAAAAAGTAAAACACATCTTTTTTAAAATAAAACTTGATTTTTATTAAGAATTTTTTAAGATTTCATCCCCAACTCTACTCCTCCAAAGAGACAAGCATCGGTGTATAACGAATACCATCCGTGGTAATCTCCTCGCCCAAATCAATAAAACCAAGCTTGTGATAGAAGCCTGTCGCATAAGGAGACGCATTAACCGTCATCTCATAGATGCCCATCTCCCTCCTCGCATACAAAAACAACCTTTTTAGCAAGGAACTCGCAATCCCTTGATGGTGGTACTCCTGATCCACAAAAAGCAAAGAAATATGGCTTTTATTGCGTACACTAAGAATCCCGATCATCGTACGGCCGTTAAATGCACCAAATGCCTGATACTGCCCCTTTATGAACATCCTTTTCAGAGCCGGGTCCTTTATAAAGTCATGGAAATTCTGAATACCCTTCGGCGAATATTCCGGCGCCTCAAATAACAAAAACGTATCCCAGGCAAGCTGTATCGCATCTGCCCATTCATCCTGATAAAGCGGTCGAATTTCATACACGGCCTTTTCCGTATTATTATTCATAGACCCTCACATTTATTTTGAAAACAAACTGCCAAAAAAGCTTTTAATAGAATCACCAATCCCCTTAAAGAAGTTGCCAACCGCGTTGGAAATGATTTTTCCAATTCCCAGATCATTCAAATCAACGTTGTCAATATTAAAGGTTCCGGCATCTATCTGCGCTTTATATTTTGCATAAATGTCGCCTGCCTGCTCAGCCAATACATCAAAGTCAATACCCATCGCTTTAATCTTCATCATCAAATCAACGATTTTCTGGATCTCTTCTTCAGTCAAACTAATATTTTTATCCTTCATGCCCTGTCTGATAACCGCCTCAATCTCCTCTTCGGTATCCAGATCATTCGCCGCAATCTGTGCCTTAATATACGAAATCAGTTCCTCCGCTTCACTGGTATCACCGACCGTCTCAGACAGCTCACCCGTGGCTACAAGCTCATTCAATGCGGTATCCAGCGCTGTTTCGGAAACAGCCGTGCCTGACATCTGCTCATATGCTTTTAAGGCACCAATCAGACCCGCCGTACCTGAAATCTGCGTAGGACCGACAACCATAATATCAGCATCCTCCACACCAGCTGTAATCAGCGCATTTCGATACATATTTGTCGTGCAGTAATTGATGTTTTTCGTCGTAACAACAACTCCATGCCCCGACTCCATCGGTCGTACGAGCACCGATGATAACGATTTTGTTCCGATGACACCTGAGCTGATATACTGACCAAGATAACTGTGCTCTTCCGCATTTGTCACATAGACAACATTATAATTTCCCAGATCCGCAACGGAAATCCCCATCAGGCCAAGCACCGTTGCAAGCTGGTCTTGTGTCAAATCCGATCCGAGTGCCAGATAGGACTTATTTGGCGTCACTGTGACCGTAGAAGCTGTTGCCTCAGTTGTTGTTTCCACCGTGTTATCGGATACAGTTCCGTTTCCTGCCTCATCAAAGGTAATTGTCTGACCTGCAAATACCGCCAGTGTCATTCCAAATGACATAGATAATGTCAAAAGTAAACCTGCTAGTTTCTTCATCCCTATTCCTCCTGATTCTTATACTCCCCATCACACCTACTTTGTATTCTCATTATGAGCTTTCAAAAACGCATAGATGTCCTCATACACTTCCTCTTTCTTTTTCTCATTTAGTATTTCATGCCTGCAACCCTCATAGAATTTCAAGGTTATGCAGGTCATACCCGCCTTTTTAAATTGGTGGCAGGCTCTTTTTACGCCCTCCGTATAACCGCCGATCGGATCCTGCTCGCCTGACAAAAACAAAATCGGCATATCCTTCGGCATATTTGCAAGATACTTCTTTTTGTTCAAATTGTCAACACTTTGTACTAAAGTTAAGAATCCATTTACTGTAAACAGAAACCCACAGGCTTCATCCTTTATATATTTATCCACCACTTTCTCATCCGTACTAAGCCAGTCAAACTCGGTTTTTTTATTTTCGATCCTGGCGTTCGGGTTGCCGTTTACAAGCCTGTCCGCCCACTCAGAGCGGTATTTCCAGCCTTTTAGCAGTCCAATGAAACACAGGACGGCCTTTCCGGAAACTGTCTTTATTGGGGGATGGGAAGCCGTACCGCTTAAAATAATCCCGTCAACACCCATTCCATATTTAAAAAGATAATTCCTCAGCAACAGCGAGCCCATACTATGTCCTAAAATATAATACGGTTTCCCGGGATTTTCTTCCTGTATGAGTTTTTTCAACCGGTGAATATCCCGCACAACAATCGTTACCGCATCTTTTTTACAAAAGTATCCGTATTCTTCTTTATTATTTATCGATTTCCCATGTCCAAGGTGGTCATTACCAACCACTAATATTCCCTTTTCTGCTAAGTAGTTCGCAAAATCCCCATACCGCGCTATGTGCTCTGCCATTCCGTGCACGATCTGAATGATACACGAAATATCCTTCG
>CAZBRY010000303.1:0-2578 GCA_964494285.1 uncultured Lachnospiraceae bacterium | reverse complement strand
ACGAGCGTCGCAAGTCCCGGCTTGCACAGCGGCATCATAATCGAAGAAAATATCTTCCACTCGCCGCAGCCATCGATTCTCGCCGCTTCACAAAGCTCATCGGGTATCCCCATCATGAACTGGCGCATCATAAATACGCCAAACGCGCTGAAAAGCTGTAGCACAATGATAGCGGCATGGGAATTATAAAGCCCCATCCCTTTAATGATGATAAACTGCGGGATCATAATCGCGTGCCACGGAACCATCAGCGTGGCCAAGTAGCATAAAAAAATCTTATCCCGGCCTGGGTACTTCATTTTGGCAAATGAAAAAGCCGCCATGGAGCAGGTCAAAATCTGACCGATCGTAACAATGACCGATAACTTGATCGTATTTAAATAATAAGTCAAGAACGGTACCTTTGTCCATACATCCGTGTAATTTTCCAGACGAATTTCCTTTGGAATCCATTCAATCGGATAAACGAAAATGTCCTTATTGAATTTAAAGGAAGACGAAAGTGTCCAGATAAACGGAAGCAGCATTGTAATTCCCACGAGAAGCAGGAGTACAAACAACACCGCATGACTGATTTTTTTCTTTACTTTTAATTTCATGATGCTTACTCCCTTCTCACATATAAGTGACCCACTTCTTCTGACCACGGAACTGAATCAGCGTAATGATTAAAATGATCAGGAACAGAAAATAAGCCATTGCGGAAGCATAGCCATACCGCATATACTTAAAACCCTCCTGATAAATTCGGTATACGAGCACGTTGGTTGCATAACCGGGACCTCCCTTTGTCATGACGTTGATCAGGTCGAACACCTGAAACGAGCTGATAATCGTCAAGATTGTCACCATAAATGTCACGGGCGAGAGCATTGGCAGCGTAATTTTAAAGAAACGTACAACTGCATTGGCTCCGTCAATTTCCGCAGCCTCATATAGCTGCTTTGGAATCGACTGCAGACCGGCGAGCAGCATGACCATATAATAGCCCGTCTGCTTCCAGACCGCCACGATCATGACCGCCCAAAGTGCCATCGAGGTGGATGCCAGCCATTTGGGCGGGTCTTCCATCCCAAGTCCCTGCAAAAGGGAATTGATTGGACCATTCATCGGATTGAACAGGACGGACCATACAATACCGACCGCCACCATCGAACTGATAGACGGAAAATAATAAAAGGCCTTAAACGCGCTCATACCCTTAATACCGGTATTAAGCGCTACAGCCAGCAAAATGGCAAGAACAATCGTTGCCGGCACTGTCACCAGTGTATAGAGAAAATTATTTTTTAACGAAACAAGAAAATAACTGTCGTGGAACATATCGATATAATTTTTGATCCCGACAAAATTCATTTTTTGAAAGCCATCATAGTCCGTCAGAGAAATCCCAAAGCCCATGATAATCGGAATAAACATAAACAGAAAAAAACCGAGAAAGTTTGGCACGAGAAATAAATATCCCTGCGCATATTTTTTATAGCGGGTCGGAATTCCTGCTTTTTTCTTTTTTTCATTCATCATCCTTCACCCTTTCATTCAAAAGTGGGAGAAGCTTTCACAATAGTAATGCTTCTCCCATCTTTGTCTGTATTACCGCTTATTGTTATTTTTAATACTTCGCCCTAATTTCATCTCGTTTCTGTGCGAAATCCGCTATTGTATCCTCCAGACTCTTTTCTCCAAGAAGATAAAGCTGCGCCTGCTCGTTAAAGCTGTCGTTGATTTCTCCGTAGCCTTCCTCATTTGGCTGCTCCAACACTTTCTTCGCGTTAAAAAATACGGATACGCTGTCTCTGCCGGCAGCTTCCATATAAGCGTCTGCTGCGCTGTCGCCCGCATAGGCATGAATCATGCCGTTTTTGGAATAAACAACGGAGCCTTCGTCGCCACAGAGATATGTTAAGAAGTCAAATGCCTCGTCCGGATGCTTGCTGTTTGCGGTAATTGCTGCGAACTGGAACTGTCCCCAAGTACTGCCCGCCTCTACACCATCGGATACCGGCATTGGCGCCACCTGCCAATTAATGTCCGTCTCGCCTGCTTTTGCAGCTTCTAACAGCATCTGTACGCACCATTCTCCGTTAGGAAGCATTGCTGTACGCCCCGCTTCAAACTCGCTGATATAATCCGGGTTTGTCGCAACCATCTCTGAATAGCTCATATGTGACTGGTCTTTATTATAAAAACGATCTAACAGCTCCAAGGAATAGGAAACCTTGGAAAGGTCATCTCCGTTTACATACTGTCCTGCCTGTGTTGCTGCAAACTGATAAATCCACGGAACCCAATAGCCGCCGTAAGTCCCAGTCTTTTCCTTGATTTCTTTAGCAATATCTCCGTATTCCTCCCATGTAATCTGTTCGGGATATGCAATGCCTGCCTGATCAAAAATATCCGTGTTGTAATACAGTGCCCAACAGGTACTTCTTGTCGGAAGCGCATAGAATTTCCCATCTACCGAGCTGCCACCCCACATCTCTCCATACTTGCTCGTGTCCAAATCGCTGGAAGCAATCCTGTCGGTGATGTCCAATAAGGAACTATTAGATGCATAGGTCGTCACCTGTGCCATACC
>CAZBRY010000302.1:0-2585 GCA_964494285.1 uncultured Lachnospiraceae bacterium | reverse complement strand
TGCAAATAGCGAACCCAAACGGTCGGTTTGGCGGAGCCGAACGGCTGCAATGCGGAGCAGAGCGGCTGCTTTTTAGTTACATTTAATTGTTCATCCTTCATAATGATGTTACCTGTAAAAACACAGGACTACATCGAAAGGAGGATGATAGTATGCTTGATTACAAGACTATCATTATCAAACGCTACGCCCTGAATCTGCCTGGCACACAGATTGCCAAAGATTTAGGCTGCAGCAAATCAGGAGTCAACGACTTCCTGAAGTGTTTCGAAGAGTGTGAAGCACTTGCATTCCCTCTTCCAAACGGTATAACCAACTATGGCATTGCCGAGTTGGTTTATGGAAAGGGTTCTACTCAAGGAACCCGAAATGAGGTATTTGTCCTTCCTGACTATGCTGAGATTCATCAGCAAATGACTTCCCGGAAGAACATGACGCTCATATACCAGTGGAACCGGTATAAAAAGAAATGTGAGAAGGATGCTCTCAAGTATTATTCCTACAGGCAGTTCTGTGAGCGTTATGGCATGTGGTGTGACGACAATGAAGAAGATGCACATTTTTCTCATGTAATCGCACAGACCATGGAAGTTGACTTTGCCGGCAAGACATTTGAAATGACTGACAGACTGACAGGTGAAATCACGGACATCGTGATTTTTGTTGCAGTCTTGCCGTATTCTCAGATGATCTATGCGGAGGGCATGTCATCCACAAAGGAACCACAGTGGATTCAGGTAAATAATAATGCATTGAAGTTTTATGGCGGCGTCCCGGCTATTGTTGTATGTGATAACTGTAAGCAGGCCGTTGTCGCCAATGAGGATTGGATCCAGCCCACACTTAACAAAGATTATGCCGATTGGGCGGAACATAATGGCACTGCAATCGTTCCTGCCAAAGTTCGGAAACCGAAGTTCAAAAGTTCAGTGGAAAATTCAGTCGGTATCCTTGAAAAAGGATTCTTTCATGATTTGGAAGAACGCAGATACTTTTCTCTTGAGCAGTTTAATGAGGATTTATGGTACAAACTCGATCTTCTCAATTACGAGAAGATGAAGAATAAGGAGCACAGCAGATGCTATTATTGGGAAGAGGAAAGAAGGGAACTGATGCCCCTTCCTCCAGTACCCTACGAGTACATGGAGCGGAAGGAGGCAAAAGTATCAAGCGACTTCCACATACGCTTTGACAATGCTTATTATAGCGTAGATAAGGCTTATAAGCATCAAAAAGTTTCTGTCCGTGCTACCACCACAACGGTTAAAATCTATGCCCGAAACGGCAAATATATTTGTGAACACCAGCGGGCAATCCGCAAGGGCCAGTGGTGCACAAATCCGGAGCATCTGCCCAAAAGCTACAATGAGTATAGAGAATGGAATGCCGAGTTTTTTATCAGTAAGGCGATGACCGTTGGTCCCAATACCGTCAATGTCATTAAAACTATTTTGCACAGCCGCGAGCAGGAGGTGCAGACATACCGTCTCTGCCTGGGCATTATCAGCTTTGCTAAGAAATACAGCAAAGAAGCATTAGAGGAATGCTGCCGCCAAGCTATCAAAGCAGGTAAGATCAACTATACTTTTATCAAAAATTCCATACCGTCCGTTGCGGAGGATTTCGTTACACCGGATTCAAAAATGAAAATAAACGAGAGCCGGAACAAAGGCGGCTACATCATGTCCGCAGATGCAATGGAGGTTGACAGCCTTCTTTCCAGGAGCACAAATCTTGCAAACAAAGGAAAGGAGGCTGATACAAATGAATAAACAGGGAGAAGACCTTGCGGTTACCCTCGTGGATGAATTAAATGAACTTGGTCTGCCAAATATGGCAGCAACACTCGACAGCATGTATCATTCCAGCGGCTTCCTGCAGATGGATCGTCTAGCACTGATTTCCGAACTTATAACTTCCGAATATCAGGACAAAGTAAGCAAACGGTATAACAACCGCCTGCGCCATGCAAAGTTGATTGGCTGTCCAGGTGAGATAAGAGAGTGCATAGATTCCAGCACACGTGAATATCTGCCTAATGGCATTACAGGGGTATTATCTTCAACAGCATTTATACGGGATGGACTTAACGTCTGCATTCTCGGTTCATCTGACAGTGGAAAGACCTACCTGGCAAAGGCACTCGGGATAGCAGCATGTCATGACTACAAAACGGAGTACCACCACTGCGAAATGTTTTTGGAAGACCTTGTGTCATTAAATTCACGGGATCATGAAAGGTTTCTGCGCAGGCTGAAGCTGATTGCAAAGTTGGATCTCTTGATCCTTGATGATTTTTTGTTGCACACAATCGTCAATGAGAGCGAGGTTAAAATGCTGTTCACAGTATTGGAAGTGCGCTGTGAATCTGAAAAAAGCACAATTGTCTGCTCCCAGAGAGAGCCAAAAAGTTGGGCTTCCATGATTCTCAACGATGAAGTGTCAGCAAATGCAATCATCAAACGAGCTACTAAGCACTATACCGTGGTCATCAATGTAAAAGAGCGCTGAAATTAACAGCCGTTCGCCACCGCTGGGCGGCCGCTGGAAAACGCATCAGCGACCGCTGACCGGCGCAAATTGCA
>CAZBRY010000301.1:0-2587 GCA_964494285.1 uncultured Lachnospiraceae bacterium | reverse complement strand
CACAGATCATTTACTTAAAAACAAATGTTTACCATATAATAAATAAGCCGGAAATTCGGCTTTAAAAAGCGCTTTTGGGCGCTTAAAAAATATAGAGTCCGGCGCCATAGCCAAGTGGTAAGGCAAAGGTCTGCAACACCTCTATCACCAGTTCAAATCTGGTTGGCACCTCTTAAAGCCCTAGTATTTACTAGGGTTTATTTTTTTGTGTTGCATTTCGTGTTGCATTTCCTTCAAACTTAGAAAAATATTCATTTGCTTTTACACTCATTTCGTCCTCTTTATCTTTTAAAGCATGACGGTAAACATTTTTTAATACGCCATCAGATCCCCATCCACCACGCTGCATGATGTACGCATCAGGAATCCCAATTGCATGCTGAATAGATGCACAATAATGCCGCAGGTCGTGAAACCTGAAATGGGGTAGTCCGGCGGCTTTTAATAATCTGGTAAATCGACATGATATAGCATCAGGAGTAAGAGAGGTCACAAAGCCCTCTTTATTATAGGTTATTTTATTAATTACGAAATCCGGAAAGTCTATAAATCTTTCACCTGCAGCAGACTTAGGCTGCCTAATGACCCATTTTTTATTTTCCCCAAGAACCATGTTGCGCCATACATGAACCTGATTACTGATAATGGATTCTCTTGAAAGGGCGCAGATTTCACCACGACGCATAGGCCCGAATGCTGCAAGAAGAATTGGAAACAATGGAAGAAAGTCAAAACTAGATTCGCTAATCTTAAGAAGTTAGGTGTGGAAGAAGAAAAGGCATGGATTTGTGCTAATATGCGGAATGGAAACTGGTATTGCAGTGGCTATTTTGTATTACAAACTGCATTTAATAACAAAAGACTCCGTGAGTTAGGCTTCATAACACTCACGGAGCAATATCTGAAAATATGTGAAAACTAAGGAACCGCTGTATACGGAACCGTACGTACAGCCTTATTTGCTCATTGGAAATATAGGTATGTTGTTATGCGTTGAATGATAAGAGCCGTATGAAAGGAGACTTTCACGTACGGTTCTGTGGGAAGCTCGAGGTGAAAGTCCTCTTGCTTACTCGACTGGGAGGTCGGTAGATAAAATAATTATCTACCTCCTACCCGATTTCAAAGTTTAAACCCTAATTCTGGAGGGAGACGTTCCGAGAGTCTTTTTAATCGATGATACAATCTTTGAAGTTTTTGCAAATCGTGGTATAATTTATGCAGCGTTTGAACTGAAATTGCCGGTTGTGCTTGTAAAACGGGAGACGATATAATCTTCGCGTCACGGCATTTGCTTAAGGCACAGCTTTGGAAGAAACTGTTGGTAGATGGCTCAGGTTGTTGTCCTCACTTCCGTTTGGCAGGGATTTCAAATATTCGGATCCATTTCTGTGGGCGATGCCGACACCTTTAATTTCTCCGCCTTTGGCGAGCTGGACGCCAGCCTCTTTATCGACAATTTTCCCGTCGGAAAGCTGATACCCGGTAACGCGGCCGCTTTCCTTGACAAGTCCGATAATGCTGGAAGCATTACTTTTGGCAGTCGGAACATCATCGAGAGCATTCATTGCGAAGGAAGCTGTATAATCGTCAGTTGATTTCATAAAACTACCTCCATATGGTTTATTTGAAAATAGTATTTGTGCTTTTTAAAAAAATATGTACTTTATGAATTAATAAATATAGGCGGAAGGAAACAGCTATGGAAAATAAGTTGACACATTTTGATAAAGCCGGAAACGCAATTATGGTAGATGTTTCTGAAAAAGAAATTACGGATAGGGAAGCTGTGGCAGAGGGGAGAATTTTAGTCAGCCATGGGGTGATGGAGGCGATTCAAAATGGCACCTCCAAAAAGGGAGACGTGCTTGGTGTCGCAAGAGTTGCCGGCATGATGGCTGTCAAGCAGACAAGCGCCATCATTCCGATGTGCCATACGATTTTGATTGACAAGTGCAGTATTGAGTTTACTTGTGATGAAAAGGCGATCACGGTGTCGTGCAAGGTAAAGACGGCGGGAAAAACCGGTGTTGAGATGGAAGCTCTGACAGGAGTGACCGTGGCATTGCTTACCATTTATGATATGTGCAAGGCGATTGACAAACGGATGGTAATTTCAGAGATTCACCTGATGAAAAAGACCGGTGGAAAGAGTGGAGAGTTTTATGCTTGACGCATTGGGCAGAGAAATTGACTATATTAGAATCTCAGTGACAGATCGCTGTAACCTGAGATGTAGTTACTGCATTCCCAAGGAGGGCGTGCGGCTTTGTGCCCATGAGGATATTTTGAGATTTGACGAACTGGAGAGGCTTGTGCGTATTTTTGCGGGAGCGGGCGTCCGGTTTGTGAAGCTGACAGGCGGTGAGCCGTTTGTCAGGAGAGCTTTTATAGAGTTGGCACAGAGGATTAAGGCTATTCCTGGAATTGAAAAGCTGACGGTTACGACAAACGGAACGTTTTTTTCGCAGGAGACTGTTTTGCAGAGTTTAGATTGCTTTGACAGTATTAATGTCAGCCTTGATGCGATGGAGAGAGAGGTTTTTAAAAAGCTGTCAGGTGTCGATGCGTTTGAACTTGCATATGG
>CAZBRY010000300.1:0-2590 GCA_964494285.1 uncultured Lachnospiraceae bacterium | reverse complement strand
AGTGGCGTGTGATCGAGCAGGTCGAGTATGGAGCGTCCAATAAGGAGATCGCCGACGCGCTGAAGCTTTCGGAAGGGACGGTGCGCAACCATTTGAGCACGATTTTGGGCAAGCTGAAGCTGAGGGACAGGACGCAGCTCGCTATTTGGGCTGTGCAGACGGGTGTCAGCAAGATGAATCTGGAGAAGGACGATGAGTAAATGGCAGAAGGGTCTTGCCGTGCTGGTCATTTTGGCGGCAGCGGCAGGGCTGGGCATATACGGAAAAATGAAGGAACCGGCGATCGTGCTGGAATTCGGAATGTTTGCGGGCAGCAACTGGGATGTGGCAAATGCCAACAGCTATGCCATCATCGATGAGGCGATCGCGCTGTTCGAGCAGGAGCATCCGGGCGTCACCGTGCATTATTCGAGCGGGATCATCAAGGATGAATATTCGGAATGGCTTTCACAAAAGGCTTTAAAGGGGGAAGCGCCCGATGTCTTTATGGTGCTGACGAATGATTTCAACCAGTTTTCCTCCATCGGCATCATGAAGGATCTGGATGGCCTGATGAGCGAGGACGGTGATTTCGAGGAGAGCCGTTATTATGCCAGCACATTGCATACGGGGAGATATTTGGGGCATCAGTACGCGCTTCCGTACGAGACGGTGCCCAGCCTGATGTTCGTGAACAAGACGCTTCTTAATAAAAGCGGCTATGCTGTTCCGGATGAGGACTGGACATGGGAGGATTTTTACAGCCTCTGCAAGGCGGTAACGAAGGATGCCGACGGCGACGGGCTTTATGATCAGTTTGGAAGCTATAATTATTCGTGGAAGGACGCGGTGTATTCGAACGGGGCTCCCCTTTTTGACGCAGACGGAAAAGAAGCGTTTTTTACAAACGACGCGGTTATTGAAGCGATCAAGTACTGGAAAAAGATCAATGAGCTGAATCAGGGACAAAAGGTGACGCAGGATGATTTTGACGGCGGTCATGTCGCTTTTATGCCGCTGCAGTTTTCCGATTATCGGACCTATAAAACCTATCCCTATAAAATCAAAAAATATACAACGTTTCAATGGGACTGTATTACAATGCCGGCGGGACCGAAGGGCGGAAACACTTCCGAAATCAACACGCTGCTCATGGGGATTAATTCCAGAACGAAGCATGAGAAGCTCGCATGGGAATTTTTAAAGCTGCTGACTTACAGCGAGAGCGTTCAGATGGATATTTTCAAGTATTCTCAGGGTGCGTCCGTGATCAAAAGCGTGACCGAGTCCGACGAAGCAGAATCAATGGTCCGCCAGGACATGGAGGAGGGTGAGAAAATCATCGACAACGGCCTTTTGAGCCGGGTGATCGAGGAAGGCACCGTCGCTCCGAAGTTCCAAAAGTACAGTGAAGCGATGGCGCTTGCGGACGGGGAGATCGGCAAGATTTTTGAGGACGATAAAAATGTGGACAGTACCTTAAAAATTTTCCAGCGCTCGATCAGTAAGTATTTGAAGAAGTAGAGGTTCCCTCCCCGGAGGGGGCTTTGGAAGCGAGTGTCTGCATTTAAGCATTTGTGTATCAAGGCCGGTAATCAGCGTCGGAGTACAAATATACTGCCTATGATCAGGCAGCCAAGGGAAATTACAATGCAGGTAATTAATCCTACCATGTTCGTACTCTGAAATTGTTCCATGACTTCGTTTTGAGTTAATGTACCGCTCATAAACGAATGCTGTGATAAATCTTCATGTAAGTCTAGGGTATCTCCGTTTTGAATTCCTATTACAGTGATTCCGTCATGGTTTTTTGGCAGATATGCATAGTAGTAATATCTGATTACATCGTCGTAATTTTTAGGATTATATGAAATCTCGTAGTAATATCCCATATCTTCCGGACCCTGCCATACAAGGTCTTCTAAAAAATATTTTTGAGTGTAATTTGTATCTTCTATCAAAGTTAATTGGGCCTTGTTTAATTCCAATTCATCATAATCCCTGTAAGTATCAGGAGTCGGAAAATTCTTGAGAAGATTTTCTGATAGTTTGAATTCGCGTACCATGGCCTTGCCATAATAGACATTGTTTTCAGATAACAGATTCGCCCATTCCCAGCCATACATAGATACGTCATATTGTCTAGACACTTCCAAATTTTTCACCCATTTTATATTCTGCATATTCCTGACAACTTTCGGAGAATCGAATGTGATTCCGAGTTCTGAATCGAATGCGCTCTCTAACAAATTCAAATCTCCAGTGACAATGACAAGCTTTCCGTCATTTTCAGCTTGCAAGGTAGATTCATCGACATAGATAGCCTCTTTTATCAGTCCGGCACCTTTGTTACTTCCGATCAACATAACAATTCCCAAGATTCCGGTGATTACTCCGATGATCAAAAGCAGGGTTCCGATTATTTTCTGTTTCATGATTTTATAATCCTCCTCAATGATCCATATAATACAGCCATGATATGGTATGTAGTCAATTTCCTTTTTATAGTGTATGACTTTATCATACTTTAATTTCCAGTATTTCTCAATGATTAAATCATTTTACTTGACAAAAATGCAAATGAGTAATAATATTTTGATTGTCAAATAGT
>CAZBRY010000299.1:0-2591 GCA_964494285.1 uncultured Lachnospiraceae bacterium | reverse complement strand
AACCTATGAGGTACCTTTTTTATCAGACGAAATGCTTATCTAAATGACATTGTATTCATAATAGCTACCCCATGCATTTTCTTCTGCATTCAGCTCGGTCAGGTACTCTGTAAAGGACTCTACCTCATATACCGGCAGATGCCCTTCCTCTGATATCGTCTTATCTGCATAAAACAGGCTGCCCTCCGGAGAACCAGCTTCTGTGTGCTCATCGAAATCCTCATAAATCAGCCGCAGCTTTTCAGATGTAACACGCAATTGCTGTTCCTGGTCTTCGAACTGAAGAAGAACAGGAATAAATTCATCTAACTGTGTATTCTGAATACCAGAGCCTTCCTCACTTGGAACAGTATTCTGACTCACGGCAGGCTTGTTTTCACTCACGCTAGGAGTGGCATAGGCTGTCGTGTTGAACGAACTGCTTACTATTGCAACCAACAGGATCATGCTTTCTATTCGTCTTTTTAGATGACATACACTCTTTCTCATTCTTCTTTCACCCTTCATATCTTGAAATGACGTGATTCCTTCCAGCAGCATCGGTTGCTGCAAGTGCTTGATTTCTTAGGCGAAACAATTATTAGCATTTCACCTCACCATTATGGTAAAGCAATGATGCCGAACTAATTCCTTGCAGATCAGATACCTCGTTGACAATCATATCCGCCATAGACGTTCTAACTTCAACAACCAGATCCATACCATCCTTACGGATGTTTTTTGAATCGATCTTGTATCTTGGCGAATGCTTCTTGATAATGTCGAGAATTTCCGACTCTGACTCCTTTCCGGATGCATGAATAATCAATAGATAGGCTCCCCTGCTGATTGGAATGAGCTGCAAAATTAGAATGCCAATCGTAATAACAGCAGCCACAATTATGGAAAGCTCGTAAAGACCCGCGCCGCACATAATTCCATTGCTGATCGACCAAAACAAAAACAACAAATCCATCGGTTCTTTAATCGCAGTTCGGAATCGCACGATAGATAAGGCGCCAACCATACCTAACGAAATAACCAAGCTTGTCTGCATCGCAATAATAATTCCTGCAACAACAATCGAAATAATTGACATCGAAACGTTAAAATTTTTATTATAAAATGTACTTTTGCAAATAAACCAATATAAAAAGAAGATATACACGGAAATCAAAAAACACATCCCCAACGTAATTAGAATCTTTGTCGTTGAAATATCTGCGGATGCAAAACCCTCCATCACGGACTTCTTAAGTATGTCGCTAAAATTCATCTCTTACCTCCTCAGCCTAAAATGGCTCTTGTAATATAGTATTTTGAAAAAGACTGCTTTTGTAAATTGCCAAGATCCAGTACCTGCAAAATATACTGTGGCAAAAACTCATCATATTTTACTTCAAGTATCTGATGTCCCTCCTTCATAACCGGCACTGTATCAATCTTTCTATCTAAAAAAGAACTGATCAATCTGCTTCCTCTAATATTTCTATCAAATGTTACCCTGACATTACCGATCTTTTCAACAAAGGCATACCTATCATATTCAACAATACACTTAGGATGCAATCCCACCGATTGTATCTTGTAAAAAAACTCTTCTGCCAAGGGATCTTCCTCTTTTATTATCACATTATCCTGCAGATTGGAAAGATAGTTCTTACACCAGTCCAAATCAACCGAAAGCTTGTCCTTATGAGTCATTCCGCGGTATTTTCCCTTCTTTTCCAAATGAATCACCTCGGCACTTCCATTATAAATCCTAATTCTATATTTCTTCCGGACATCTGTTCCTGCCTCATTTTCCCGCAGATGTGAGTCGTACAAATCATCAAAATACAGGCTGCGTACACGATATCCCTCCTCATCCTGATGATGATCCTGCTCCATAATCGGGATCAATCGGTACCTTATCCTTTCCAGCATTAAGTCGGATACCTCAAACTTAATTTCATTGCGAAATTCCATTCTCTATCAGCCATTCCTCTCCTATATTTTCACAAAGAGACCTTTCAACTGTACTCAGCCGCTTTTCAAAAAAATGTTTCATATTTAATAAATTAATATCAAACTCCTCTTCCATGGTTTTATTATAAAACCTCCGATTACCAGCACAGATCGGTTCCTTCATCTGTTCATAATAATCGTACAAAAACGCATTACATTTTTCTTCCGAATAAATTTCCGTACCAATATATAAAATTCGTTTGGCAAAATTACGTTTAAATTCTTCATTGTAAAATAAAGAAGCGAACATCTCATCCTTTTTAATCACTTTTTTTAGCGTATCCACCTCGACAAGATCAAGAGACAGCGCTTCCGTATTGACATCAAAAACCATCCATCTCCACCTGCCGTCAGCATATCGTGTTCCTTTATCATTTCTGGTTCGCCACATCGCTTCATTTCGTCCCGGCCAGTCATTCTGCCTCGCTATGTAGATCTGCGCCGCATAATAATCAATGTAGCTCTCCATATCAATAAGCTCACATGCCTTTTCATAGTTATCGGCATCACTCATATCCGCACTCACAATCCACTCTCTCATATCGTAATAGAGTGCCGCATCTACCTCGTCACCCTCTACCAATTCTTCGGATTTAATCATGACG